>JASEIE010000186.1 GCA_030024065.1 Thermodesulfobacteriota bacterium | reverse complement strand
AGGCCGGAATTCCCTGTTACAATAAGAACTGTCCCAAATGTGGTACAAAGATGGTGAGAAAATAGCTTATGCCAAACGCCGTGAATTGGAGGCCGCCTAATCAATAAATCATGTGAACCGTGATTCGTGTCCGGGTCTGCCCCCCTCCTCTCCTCCCCCCGCAGGTGGGGGAGGAAAAAGGTGGGGGAAACGGATCACGGATGGCAATAGACCTTTGAACCTGATGTTACCTACTCAAAAAGAGCAAATTGAAAGTAATTTTCATCAGAATTGCTTTGCCTGTGGTTCGACTAATGGGACAGGACTGCGACTCAAGTTTCACAAGCGAGAAGACGGCTCCGTTTTTGGATATTTTTTTGCGGATCCGAAGTTTGAGGGCTATTCGGGAATCATTCATGGAGGAATTATAGCCACCCTGTTGGATTCTGCGATGACCCACTGCCTCTTAATGAAGGATATC
This sequence comes from Thermodesulfobacteriota bacterium, assembly GCA_030024065.1. The sequence goes on along the minus strand of JASEIE010000186.1, from coordinate 7,708 downwards.
CCTGCTCTCACGGGAAGATTGTCGATCAAGTATTCTACCCCCATTCGAACAGGAACAGTTGTTAAGTTAGAGGCGAAGGTTGTTGACCAGTTCCATGAAATGTTCATTTTAGAAGGGAAGGCTTTGGTGGATGGGAAGAAGGTGGCAAGTGCAGAGGCCAAGTATATGAGGTCAGATTCACCCAACCTCCCTTTGGATTCCCATTCTGTCATTCCCGTGTAAACGGGAATCCAGAAATAGACATGTAGGGGAGTCCCTCTGCGGGCTCCCTGCCTGTCGATTAAAAACTATTTTCAGTATTAATAGAGAATTAAAGGAGGATGTCATATTCAGCTATGAATGCCTCATTGGAATACAAACTGATCAGAGATATTGTCAAAGAATATCCCCGGATGACCAAGATCATGCAAAGATATTTTGGTGGACATTGCCTGGAAAGGTCGGGCTTTAAGATCCAGACACTCGGGATGGCCTGCATCCTATTCGGCGTCGATCAGAAGAGGCTGCTTAAAGAATTGAAGGATCTCCGGAATTGATCGGCATGAATAAGAAACTGAATGACCTGGTAATCCTAATCAGAGGTGCAGGGGAGATGGCAACAGGTGTTGCTCATCGGCTTGCTTCCTGCCATTTTAAAGTCTGTATGACTGAAACCTCGAATCCTCATGCTGTGAGGAGAGAAGTGGCCTTTTCAGAGGCAATCTTCGATTCGGAGAAGGAAGTGGAGGGAATAGCTGCAAAAAGGGTTGAGTCACCAGACCGTATCTCAGAGGTGTGGAGAAAGGGGGAAATTCCCATCCTGATAGATCCGGAGGCAAAGGTTAAGGACTTCTTAAAACCAGATGTTCTCATCGATGCCACTCTGGCCAAAAAGAATCTGGGCACAAAGATCACGGATGCCCTTCTGGTCATCGGCCTTGGACCCGGATTCCATGCAGGGAGGGATGTTCATCTGGTTATCGAGACAAACCGCGGCCACAATCTCGGAAGAATCGTTGCCAACGGGGAAGCCGAGCCAAATACGGGAATCCCGGGCTCCATCGATGGCTATACAGAGGAAAGGGTGATACGGGCTCCGAGGGCTGGGGATTTCAAAGCTTTTAAAAAGATCGGTGATGGTGTACGGGCAAATGAAAAAGTGGGAATGATAGGAAATGTTGAGGTTCGATCCAGGATTGCAGGAGTCATTCGGGGTTTACTTCGAGATGGAAACGAAGTTTGGAAGGGCATGAAACTGAGTGATGTCGATCCCCGGGGAATTATGGCCCATTGTCATACGATCTCAGACAAAGCCAGGACTATTTCCGGCGGGGTCTTACAAGCCATACTGGAGCACTTTAATGGCTAAGTCTTCAGTCGAACAGAAATATATCTTTGGCCCGGTGCCCTCAAGGAGATTGGGAAGATCCTTGGGAGTTGATCTTGTCCCATATAAAACCTGCACTTTTGATTGTATCTATTGCGATTTAGGAAGAACAACTCACAAAATGATATCTCGACGATTCTATATATCTCCGGAAGACATCCAGGGAGAATTGGAAATCTGTCTGTTGGCCTTGGGAAAAAAGCCAGATTATATAACCCTGTCTGGCTCTGGTGAGCCGACATTAAATACCAACATTGGAGAAATAATTCGAAGGATTAAAGAGATCACCTCTATTCCCATAGCCATCTTAACCAATAGCTCTCTTCTCTCGTTAAATGAGGTAAGAAGGGATCTATCGGAAGCCGATGTCGTCCTCCCATCCCTTGATGCAATCACTCCAGCCATTTTTGAGTACATTAACAGACCCCACGCGTCCTTAGGAATTGAGGAAATTATTTCAGGCCTCATTCAATTTCGAAATCAGTATCGAGGCCAGATCTGGCTGGAAATTCTCTTTTGCCGGGGTGTAAACGACGGTAGAGACGAGATCGAAAAGTTCAAAGAGGTCATCGACAAAATCGAGCCTGATAAGATTCAATTAAATACCACGGTCAGGCCCCCTGCTGAAGAATTTGCTTATCCCTTAACAACAACTCAGCTTGAAGAAATAAGGAAAAAATTGGGAGATAAGGCGGAGATTATCTCCGAGTTTGCCGCACCTGCAGGAGATAAATTTAACTCGGTTAAGGATTCGGAAATCCTCAATCTCATAAAGAGAAGGCCCTGTACGGCAGAAGATATTTCAAAGGCTCTGGGACTGCATTTAGATGAGGTTGTGAAATATTTGGAGAAACTCCTGAAAGAAGGGGGCGTCCATTATCGGATGTATGAGCACCGTGGTTATTACGAGAATGTTGCGACCGATTAAATATAAATAGAGGCCTTGATGATTGTAGCAAATCGCAAATCACTTGATGAGATCCTGCAGATGATCAAGCCTTATAAAAAGGTTCTCCTTCTTGGCTGTAACGAATGTGTAACGGTCTGTGCTGTTGGTGGAGAGAGGGAGGTTGGAGCACTGGCGTCGGAGTTGAGGCTCTTCCGTGCAAAGGAGAGAGAGGAGATAGAGGTTCGGGAGCATACCCTTGAGCGTCAGTGTGACCCTGAATACATTGATCAGGTCCGTCCCTTTGTCGGAGACTATGAAGCAATCTTGTCAATGGCATGTGGTGCAGGGGTACAATATGTAGCGGAAAAGTATCGGACGAAGCCGGTGTTACCGGCTGTGAATACAACTTTTTTAGGAGTGGCACTGGAACAGGGAGTTTGGGCTGAGCGGTGTCAGGGTTGCGGGACCTGCATCCTTGATCAGACCGGAGGAATCTGTCCGATTGCGAGGTGTGCCAAGAGCTTACTCAATGGTCCCTGTGGTGGGTCGACGAATGGAAAGTGTGAGGTGGACAGAGAAACTGACTGCGCCTGGCAGCTCATCATCGATCGGTTAAAGGAGCTTGGACAGTTGGACCGGTATGAGGAGATCATCCCGATCAAGGATTGGACCACTGCAAGAGACGGAGGACCCAGAAAGAGAATTAGGGAGGACTTGAGACTGTGAAAGGGTCAGCAGACAGATGTACCCAAAAAACTATACCGAACAACCATTATAGGCTGTTCACCTTGGTAACGGGGGTTCTATTGACTTTAGTGCCTTGAGGGAAATGGTGCCAAAACCGACTGAGAATCATAACGAATTCTATAGTGATGATATTGATCTGGTTCGAAGGGTCATGGAGGATACGTTTATACCTCTGTTTCTCGATGAGCAGGCCCACCACAGAATTGGTTTCACCAAGATAAGCCGTCTGATCAGCCAGAAGCCGGGATGGTACCTTTGGACAAAAGAACAGAAAGGGGCCTATCTATTAGAACTCATACACATAGAATATTTTCACAAAGAACCAAGTATTGTCGATATTCCAAATCCTATTATTAATCCTTCAGTGAGAGCTGAATTTATAGTTCGATATTACCCCTCTCCTGAAGAACCATCTTTCGATGATTTTGCTTTTATTGAAAGAGAGGTTCGTCTCGGACCCTATTTCGATCATACTGGGACTCCACTTTTCGAGAAACAGAATGAAATTCATGAATCCCTTTTCACAGTGGGAAAATTTCATCTCGCTTTTGATAAAGGGTTAAACTTCGCCTTACTCACCATTTCATCACAGGACCGTTGGATCGAAATCGTCAAAAACGGCCCTCTTGTTAAAACTGACTATAGACAAGTAATGGACGTCATCCCCGAAGAAGCAAAGGCTCGGAATGTTCCGGGGTGGGAGTTGAGCTGGGGTTTCTATGACAAGCTTTTGTTAGGTTTTTGCTATGTTCATAAAACAATCCCCTTTGGATTAGGATTAACTGAATATCCGGGTACTATTTATCATATATGTGAATTCAACCAAGTGGTTGAGGCGCATGAACCGGATGTCCACGGGAGAACCATAGAGGCAGGAGTTTTAATACGATCAATCCCACTGCCTCCAATCGATTCAAGGGGATTGAAAGAGGCATTTTTGCAATCTATTCGTCTTTCATTAAAAAAGGACGAAGTTCTGGTTGACTATTTTGAAAATCCTCCCGAAAAGGAGTGTCCATGGATTAATCCAAGCTGGTGGAGGGCTTCCTCCTGGTCATTTCCACCAGCGAGAGAAATCCAGCATTGCTGTTTTAGGGATTATTGAGTCCCGGTCAAACAGGAGAGGGCTGATGAAAATGGATAAAAGCAGGAGAGATTTTCTGACAAAAGATTTTTTTACAGAAGCGATTCGATTCTTTAATGAAATGGCCGATTCGTGTGAATCCAGAGAGTCCGTGGAGGAGAAAGAGGATTATTTTGAGTCTTTTGAAAAGTGCTACCCCCTGCTTTCGGAGGCTGGTAGCCTGCTCATGGATGAAGCGATCAAGCAGGGGATCGAGACCAAAGGGAAAAGTAAGTTGGAAATCGCTAAAGAAATATTTTCATCCCAGGTTCAAAGTAATAAGGATAGTAGAAAAGGAGGTGAAATAGGAAAACAGAGAAAATTGTGTTGATGATCTTCTGAAAGGAAGGAGGTTTGGACATGGAAGAAAAAATTGGAGAACGTTATGGAGAAGGGTATTTGGAAGAACGAAAGCTGGTCCCGAGATGGCCTGCGCCCTGGCCGCAGATCGTGAATATCTTGTTTCTGCTGGCCGTTTTTTACATCAGTTGGTGGATCTTTCAAGACCGGCGCGGGTGGCTGCGGATGTATACCCCTTATGTCGGTTACATGTATACGCGGTGGATCCTTATTGTCCTGATCTGGCAGGTTTATCTTTTTTACTACTGGCCATTCAAGCGTCATCAGCTTGAAAGCTGGAATCCTGTAGTAAAAGGCATTGTGATGACAGCTATCACGGTGGTTGTCCTTCTGGTTATTACCAAGGTCTTCTTTGAAGGGATTCTTGGAAATTTTGCCATGGCTTATTTTAACCCGGCTCAAACCACAAAACTTCCGGGGGTTACTGAATTCTTTGCGATCGAGTATGCTTCCCTCGCCTGCTTAATGTTTGCAGCCATCGCCTCCTGGCTGAGCCCCTCCTGGCCTGTAGCCATGGAGATGGCTCCTTGGCAGAATTTGAGACAACCTGTTTTGGGTACAACCGTACTCATCGTTACTTTTTTTATCGGAACGATCGTTTATCTTTGCACCATGCACCCTCATATGGGGATTCTTTACTATCCCTGGCAGTACTTCGCTTCGATCGCCCCGCCTTACTGGGAGAAGTTCGCCAACACGGTCAGTGGAAACTTCCACGTAGCCTGGATCATGTGTTGCACCATCACGGTTTGGTTGACCGAGTCGATATGGGAACGGTATCCATTCAAAGTCATCAAGCATGATACCACGAGAAGGCTGGTTGGTTTTTTCGGTATCATTGCGATTGCCTGGTGTTTCTTCCTATTCCTCTATTTCGCTCAGGAACTTTGGTGGGGGCCAGCCATCCGCGGAACCCGCATGGATTTTTCTCCGGATTGGCGATGGCTCCATGTGGGGGAGACCATGGTCTTTTTTCTGCTTCCGGCTCTGTTCTTGACATTCTATTGTGGCAACTGGCCCAAGAAGTTTAGCATCCCTGTAAACTGGTTGATACGAACCCTCATTGCCATTTTTGGTGGGATGTTGGTTTACTGGATCTACTACAACATTGGCCATTTGACCTTGGGAACCCAGAAGGGTTATGCCCAGCCCGAGCAGTTTCCGATGATTCCAACGATCTGGCTTATCAATTTAATGTTGATCAATCACTGGTTCATGGATAACTGGCCAGGATGGAAGAAAGTCAGAGCGTAGAAAACCAGTTTACGAAAGGAGGCGACGACATGAGTGGACAATATAAGATCGGGATTTTGGTAGGAATTGTTCTCGGTATCGTGATTTACTTCGTAACCATCTGGCTTCTACCCGTTTTGGGAAAATTAAAATGGGTTTTCACTTAAAAAAATACCCATTTTGTCCCAAACGTTTGGCAGGATCCAGGATCATTGTTTGAGTGAAAGGAGGTAACAAGATGGTAACGGAAGAAGAAAAACAAGGTGTTAGCAGGCGTGACTTCGTCAAGGGGCTTGCTGTGGGTGGAGCTGCCGGTGCTATCGGTGCGATGGGCATCTATTCCTATGGCCCCTGGCGGAAGCGACATTTTTCAAAGGTCACATCCAAGAATATCGATATTGGAGAATGCAAGAGCGTAAAAATCACGAACATCAGCGAAACGAGTTGGTTTGATAACAAGGTGTTGATGGGCGACATCAAAGGATCTGGAGGGTTGCTGGTTAATCAGTATACCTATAACTGGCCTCCTTTTGCCGATGTGAAAGGACAGCTGGGTAAGGGTTCTTATGAAAACGGCATAAAGCACATCAAGCAATTTCTTCCCGACAAATTGGATAAAGCCTGGCAGTTCCAGATGGAGAACTCCGTCCATCCTGAGAACGCAGGGGGATATGCTTGCCTTATCGATGTGGAGCTCTTAGACGGATCACGGAAGAAAATCCTTCTGGACAGCGGTTGGGCGTATGACTGGACGGACGAATGTTTCAAACGCGAAGGGATTGACAAGATGCTCAGCAAAAAGGAGATTGACTGTCTCATCATTTCCCACGAACATTTCGATCACTTCTGGGGATTGCCGGTGAGTTTGAAGTACAATCCCGAAATACCTTTATATGTTCCAGAGGGGTTTTACCAGGAGGGGTTACAGTACATTAAGGACAGCGGCTATAGAGGCAAGATAATTGTCAGTAAGCCTGGATTAACTCCCCTTTTCCCTGGCTGTGCAATCTATACATTTGCTATCCCTATTATTTGCCGGGTTTACGGAGAAGAGTCTCTATACTTTAACGTCCAGGGGGCTGGCTTGGTCTCTGTGACCGGGTGCTGCCACCAAAGTATCATCCAGTTTGCTGAGACCGCTCGCAGGACCATTAAGTTCGAGAAGCTCCATGGAGTCTACGGAGGCCTCCACATCTCACCTTTCGAAGACTGGGACCCGAAGTATGATGACTTGGTCATCGCATTTAAAAATTATGGCTTCGAGAAGGTCGGGTGCAACCATTGTACAGGAATTGTAACAGCAAGAAAGTTTATCGAAGCAGGCTATCCGGTCGTAAAGGGTACGGCACGATTCAGGTCCAAAGATATAGCCTACCTGGGCAATGGGGATACCATTGAGTTCAAAGCATAAGGAAAAATCCAGATGATCATCTCTATTGCGAGCGGAAAAGGGGGGACCGGAAAGACCACTATTGCAGTCAATTTAGCTCTCTCTCTATCAAAAGGGACTGTCCAACTAATTGATTGCGATGTGGAGGAACCTAACTCCCACCTTTTTTTATCCCCCACCATTCACCAGGTGACCTCGGTAGGAATTCCGGTCCCCCGTATTGATGAATCGAAATGTACTTATTGCGGCAAATGTGCTCAGGTCTGTGAATATCATGCGATTGCTGTCATTTTAAAAAATGTTCTGGTTTTTGATGAACTCTGCCATGCGTGCGGTGCCTGTTACTATTTGTGCCCTGAAAAGGCCATTTTTGAAGTGGAGAGGGAAATCGGCATTGTTCAGGAAGGGAGTGCAGATGGAATTCCATTTGTTAATGGAGTGTTGAACGTTGGAGAACCCATGGCTTCTCCACTGATCCGGAAGGTAAAGGAGAGGATTCAAAAGGATAAAACCGTCATCCTCGATGCTCCTCCAGGGACAGCCTGTCCCGTAATTGAAACCGTCAAAGGAAGTGACTTCTGTCTCCTCGTTACAGAGCCG
>JASEIE010000185.1 GCA_030024065.1 Thermodesulfobacteriota bacterium | reverse complement strand
TGAGCATTGTCGGAGTATGTTTGTTAGGGGTAAACCTCTTTCTGGTTTATTTCCCCCGTCAAAAAGGAATGGAAGGATGAGCGAACCTGTTTTTCCTCTCATCAGCGTCGTGGTTCTTAATTGGAATGGGGATCGAGTCGTGGGACAGTGTCTGATGTCCCTTCAGGCCCAGACCTATCATCCCTTGGAGATTATTGTCGTGGATAATGCCTCCACCGATGGGTCCGTGGATTTGATCCAGGAGCGATTTCCCGATGTTAAATTGATCGTGAACGCGAAGAACCTGGGATTTGGTGGAGGGAATAATGTTGGGATTCGAGCCTCCCTGGGAAGATATATCATGATGCTAAACAACGACACTCGCCTGGATCCCAATTGTATCGAGGAACTGAAAAAGGCTATTGAAAAGGAGGGTCGCTATGGAGCCTGTGCATCCAAAATTCTTTTAGAGTATGAGGATGACCTCATTGATGCCGCAGGGATTGTTGTTTGCCCGGATGGCCTATCCATCGGGAGAGGAAGGCTTGAGAAGGGAGATCAATATGATGAAGAAATGGAAGTCTTCTTCGCCAGTGACTGTGCTTGTCTTTACCGGAGGGAGATGTTAGAAGACATAGGACTTTATGACGAGGATTTTTTCGCTTATGCTGATGAGACAGATATGGGATGGAGGGCACAACTCGCAGGATGGAAGTGTATCTATAATCCTAAAGCCATTGTTTATCATTTTCACTCAGCCAGCTCCGGGACTTATTCTCCCTTTAAGGCCTTTTTAGTGGAGAGAAATCGCATATGGGTTGCGGTTAAGAATTTCCCCATCTCGTTACTTCTCTTCGGTCAATTTTATACCTTCTGGAGATATCTGTTGCAGGCCTATGGTGCCTTTACGGGGAAGGGGGCAGCAGGTCGATTTACAAATGATTTTTCCAAAACGGAATTGGTTAAAATATTGATGAAAGTCTATCTCTCTTTATGGAAACAATTTCCTTTAATGATCAAGAAGAGGCGGGCGATTCAGAAAAAGAAGCGTATTTCAAATAGGGAAATGTATCGGTTAATCAAGCAATTTGGCATTTCTGCAAAAGAGATCGCTTTAAGAGAATAATAAGGAGAGTGACCCATGATACCCGTATTCAAGCCTTCGTTTGGAGATGAGGAATTAGAAGCCCTGCGCGAGCCTTTCAAAACAGGGTGGATCGGTTTGGGTCCAAAGACCAGGGAGTTTGAGGAGCGCTTTGCTGAATATATCGGAACAAAATATGCCGTTGCCCTTAACTCAGGAACGGCGGCGCTTCATCTCGCCTTGAAGGTCCTTGAAATTGAAGGGATGGAAGTGATCACCACTCCTCTCACCTTTGTTTCGACCAACCACGCCATTCTTTATAATCAGTGCATTCCCGTTTTTGCCGATATTGAACCCGATACGCTGAATATCGATCCAAAGGAGATTAAGAAGAATATAACCTCCAAGACGAAAGCGATCGTGGTGGTTCATTACGGAGGGCATGCCTGTGACATGGACCCTATTTTAGAAATGGCGAAAAGCAAAAGGGTTCGGGTTGTAGAGGATGCGGCCCATGGTTGTGGTGGAGAGTATAAGGGGCAGAAATTGGGTTCCCTGGGCGACCTCGCCTGTTTCAGTTTCCATGCGGTGAAGAATTTGTCCACTGGCGAGGGTGGAATGATTACCACAGATGACCCGGAATTATACGGGAGGCTCTTGAAACTGAGATGGATGGGGATTTCCAAGGATACCTGGTCGAGGGAAGAGAGGGATAAGAAATATTCCTGGTATTACAATGTTGAAGAGGTGGGTTTCAAATATCATATGAATGACATTCCGGCTGCGATCGGTCTGGTTCAGCTCCAAAAACTGGATCGGATGAACCAGAGACGAAAAGAAATTACAGAGAAGTATAATCAGGGCCTTGAGGGCCTAAAATGGTTAGATATCCCCACAGTCAAGCCCTATGCGAAACCTTCCCATCACAATTATGTGATCAAAGTGGAGAAAAGGGATCATCTCAATATTTATCTTCAAGAAAAGGGAATCTCGACAGGGGTCCACTATATCCCAAATAATCATTACGAGATGTATCATCCCTTCAAGGGGGAGACACCGGTCGCCGATTCGGTTTGGGAAAAAATATTGACCCTTCCCCTTTTCCCTGATTTAAAGGATGAAGAGGTTGAATTTATTATTCGCGAGATCAAAGAATTTGGGAAAAGAGAATTTTAATGGAGTATGTAAACTGTAACCTTTGTGGGCTTGATGACACGCAAGTTCTTTTCAGAAAAAAGGACAAATTTGGGATTACGGAAGACGAATTCGATGTCGTCGAATGTCGGGGGTGTGGACTTCTCTATATTAACCCCAGACCCTCGCAGGAGGAGATAGGACAATTTTATCCGGAGGCCTATTCGTGGAAGGAGACCCTGGAGGCTGATTCGTTACTGACAAAATGGATGAGAAGATTGGAGAAAGAGTATCGGTATCATTTATTAAAGGATGAAGTTTCGAAGGTTATAAAATTTACCGGTCGTACTTCCGGGAAGGTCCTGGATGTAGGGTGTGGCACAGGAGATCGCCTCGATGTATTCCGGAAGAATGGATTTGAGACATATGGAGTGGAGACTTCTGATTCAACGGACTATGCCAGGGAACATTTGCGGCTCAATGTCATCAAAGGGGATTTATTTAATGCCAGCTACTCTGACCGCTTTTTTGATATCGTGACATTATACAATGTTTTAGAGCATACCCATCATCCCGAAGAGGTGTGTCGGGAGATTCATTGCATTTTGAAAGAAGATGGATTTTTAATTATCCAGGTACCTAATAAGAATTCTTTTCAACGTAAAATCTTTAAAGACAGATGGGCAGCCTTCGATGTCCCAAGGGATCTCTACTATTTTGAGCCAAAAACCCTCATCTCTTTGTTGAAAAAAATTGGATTCAAAGTTGAAAAGATTGACCATTTTATGAACTGGTGGCATCCCCCGACACTGGTGATTTCCCTTTTCCCAAGTCTCGAACCCCAAAAGGCATGGCGTGAGGAAGGCAGAGGAAAGATAACCGTTGTCCAGAGGATAATTTGGGTCCTTTGCACCTTACTGGCAGGCCCTTTCACTTATTTAGAGAGCCGTTTAAAACATGGAGCGATACTGACCTGTTATGGAGTGAAAGGTGCAAATAGGAGCGGGGGATGAAAAGGACGAGAGATTTGATGAATCCTGTTAACTTTACCTAGAAAATAACCCGATTATCCCCCTCTCCCTTGGTGGGAGAGGGCGAGGGTGAGGGGGAACATACCATGTCCACCCCCACTTCAATCCTCCCCCCTGCCTACCGGCAGGCAGGCGTCAAGGGGGAAGATAATACTTGATAATTTTCGTTGTTTGAGGGTGACGAACCCGTCATGAAAGATTGCAAAGAAATAGATATGAGATGGAAAGTTGACCATAGGAAATTATTCTGGATTTTACTTGTCCTAACTGCTGGAATCATTGTCATCAATGGAATGACCACAGATGTCAGCCTGGGAGATGAATCCCATCACTATCATTTTGCTCAAAATATCTATGAGGCGGGCAAAAGGGTGGCCTTCAGTTCGCTTTATGAATCTGGAAATTCACCTGGGTTTTACTATAATACTCCTCCTTTCTGGCATCTTATTCTCGCTTTCCTCTGGAAGATTACAGGAGGTATTTCTCAGGCCGTTGCACAGGCCTATCATATTCTATTCTTTGTCCTTTTAGTTTGGGTGGTTTCTCTCTTAACCAGAGAAGTTTCAGGGGAAGAAGGGAGATGGCTATCTGCTCTCATAATGACCACAGTACCCATGGTGGTGAGTTTCAGCACGCTATTCTATATGGACATTCCCATGACTGCAATGACTACACTCAGCCTTTATTTCATATGGAAGAGAAGATATATGGAGGCGGGGGTAGCCTCGGGATTGGCTTATTTCACAAAGCTCAATTCTGTTTTCTTCTTTCCCGGATTTTTCCTCTTGATTGTATGGAAAGAACGAAGAAGATTTTGGCCTCTTCTTAAAGGGCTTGTATTTTTTATCATTCCCATCCTGATCATTTATCTCTATGATTCAAACTGGCGGAAATCAAATATCACAAGTCAATTGAATACCATCGGATGGTCGAATATCTCTATCCGTCTTTCTATGGCTGGGACGGGTATGAGATGGAGGGAATATCTTAACTCCTATCTGACTAATCCTCTCGATATTGTCAAATACTTCGGCTTTGCCTTCCTATTCCTTCTTTTCTTCCATTTTTTCCGTTTCAGGAGATGGGATCTTAAAGGCCGTATTCTTTGGGTGCCTGTGATTAGTTATCTCATTCTATTTATCATATTGTTTGGAATCGTCACAGATATTCGTTATCTCATCCCGATTGTTCCGTTCCTGATTGCCTTGTTGACTCCCTCTTTGGTCTCTTTGGGAAAGAAATGGAAAATCGTCATCGTTATACTCTGCCTTATTCAGTTTATGAGTACCTCCATTTATGTTTATCAGCAGAGACAGATTTCCCCTGAGATAAAAGAGGGATTTGAATATATAAAGAAGAATGTTCCTGTAGATGCAAACATTCTCTATCCAGAGGAGAATCTTTTAATTTATGCAGAGCGGAGGGTTGTCTGGGGTGCCGTGTTATTTTCTCGATATGAGAAAAAATTAGGTTTGGACCTGCTCTTCTGGGGAAAAAGCACAAACGAAATGAATGGTATCCTTCAATATGCCCGGGTCAGTCACATCTTGATTAAAAAATCTCGAATCTATGATGACACCAATGTCCATCACTCAGGAGGATATCCCCGGTCCTTTGTGGAAAGACTTCCCCATTTAGAGGGGTGGATGAAGATTTCTGAGAATCAAGAGGTTTCTTTGTGGAGAAGGGAGCTGCAGCCGAAATAAAAGGCGTAGCAAAATGGAGTAACCCCGTTCTTGTCATGCTCGCGAAAGCGGGCATCCAGGCGTTGTCCCTGCGAAGGCAGGGAACTATAGGAAACTGGATTCCCCGCATCAAGTGCGGGGCAAGCTCTGTTTTTGACATAGAAGGAATGGCGGAAATATGAAATCTAAGTCAAAATCGATTTGAAGTTGATCTGCTCTTGAAACCCATCGCCTTTCAGGCGAGAGAGGATTCAGTTATTTAACCGGAGAGGGTGAAGCGATGTTGAGAATATTATTGAAGCAGTTTATCCATTTTGGCCTCAGCCTTCGAGTCCTTTTTTGGAAGACAATTTTATGGATAAACGGAGGATCCATCGGTCAAGACGTGAAGATCTATGAAGGAGTAAAACTGGCCTTAAAGAAAAGCTGTCCTATCCATATCGGAGACCATGTGAGTATAGAAAAGGGGGTCGTCATCAGCACCTCGGAAAGGGGAAAGATCATCATCGGGAATAATGTCTATATCGGTGAGTATACTGTCGTGACAAGCAATGGAGAAATAGAAATAGGTGACAATGTATTGATCTCGCCGCACAATGATATCGTTGATTTCAATCATATTTATCAAGATGCTGATAAACCAATCAATCAACAAGGGTTTGTCGCCAAAAAGATCAAGATCGAAGAAGATGTCTGGATCGGTTCGGGATCCAAAATCCTCATGGGTGTGACCATAGGGAGGGGGGCAGTCGTAGGCGCAGGGTCTGTGGTGACAAAGGCTGTTCCATCTTATCATGTGGTCATAGGGAACCCGGCAAAAACGATCAAGGAGAGGGGGAAAAATATTGGAAAGAGTGACGGTGATTCATGATCGTTTCTAAGCGCCCCATAGAGGATCCGGAAGTCCTTCAGTTTTTATTTGAAAACTCTTCTTGTTTCTTTAATAGAGAAGAGTGGTTTCGGGTACTGCAAGAAGGGTTCAAGGGGCCTGTCGTGGCCTACTGCCTGGAAAAAGACGGAAAAATTTGTTTAGTCCTTCCAGGGATGATTTTCAACTTTGGCCTCATTAAAATGTTCTATTCCAACGTTCCTTATGGAGGATTTGTAGGGGATTTCCAGTTGATCCCCATGACCCTGTTTCTTTTCGAAAAATCCATAAGAAAAGGCGGGATCCACTTCATCCGGATCGGGAGAAACTTCACAAGTGACATTCCTGACCTGAATGGGTACCAACAGGAAATGGCCGTCACCCATTTGCTTGATCTCCAGGGAGTGGATGAGGAACAGTTATGGAAAGGTTATAAAAAGAGGGTGAGGAGGGATATTAGAAAAGCTGAGAAGTCGGGTGTGAGCATCCATGAAGCGACCCAACCCGAAGAGATAGACGTCCTCTATGGTCTTTACTCGGAGACGATGAGGCGGAATGAGGCTTTTAACATTTGGACCAAGAAAATGCTTCATGCCATTGATCGCGATCTTGCCCAGCAGGGCAAGGCGAAGATTTTGCTGGCGAAACTCAATGATGAGGTTCTTGCAGGGGTCATCTTTCTTTTTTCACCCGATACGACCTACTATTTTTTTGCCGCCTCAGCCCAGAAATATCTATCCTTATGTCCCAACGACCTTCTTGTCCACCATGGGATATGCTTGACGATTCAGAAAGGGAGAAGATATTATGATTTAATGACCTCCCCAAAAGAGGATGTTGCCCTTATGAATTTTAAAGAAAAATGGGGAGCCCAAAAGTTTCCTTATTATTTCTATGAAAAGAATTTGACTCCCGTTCGACCATGGTTGTGGAAAAGAATGTGGCGGTTGATCAATACTCCCATCGGTGCCCGGCTAATTCGTTTATTGAAAATGGAGTAGGGGTAACCCGGGAGATGAATGTTCCTCCGCCTGTAAGATACGAAGTGAATGTCTTTTTTCTTCTTCGAATGGAGGCTTATGGGTGATGAAGCGTATTGGAATTCTTACTTCAAGTGGGGGGCATCTCACGGAGGCCATGAGTATCATAGAGGCCTTCAAGGGGCATGACCTTTTTTTGATCGTCCATGACCTTCCCACTTTGAAAGGGATACAAATCGATGAGGTCAGAAGGATTTACCAACTTAGAGTCATCTTGGGCTACACCTCTTTGATGGCCGTTTTCCTCACAGCGGTTGTAAACAGTTTCCAGCTCCTTCGGATATTTTGGATTGAGAAGCCATCCATCCTTTTTTCAACCGGAGCTGAAATAGCCATTCCAGCATTCTACTTGGGGAAGCTATTATTTCGAACCCGGTTGATCTATCTCGAAACATTGACTCGGGTTAAAGATTTGTCCCTAACAGGGAAAGTCCTTTACCCGATTGTGGACCTGTTTCTCGTGCAATGGCCTGAACTTTTGAAAAAGACCGGCCCCAAGGCTGTCTATGGAGGGAGATTGATTTGATCTTTGTGACGATAGGGACGATGGTGAAAGTCAATGAATTCACGCGGCTGATCAAGAAGATGGATGAGGTGGCAGGCCGGCTGAATGAGGAAGTGGTCATGCAAATTGGATCTATCCCCTATGAACCACAACATGCTAAACATTTTAGCCATACGTCCTATCAAGAAAGCCTTTCTTATTTCCAGAAGGCTTCATTGGTGATTGGGCACGGCGGGGCTGGGACCATTTTAAATGCCCTCCGATTTCAAGTTCCCATTGTGGTCGTCCCACGAAGCCAGCGTTACGGGGAACACGTTGATGACCACCAAATGGAGCTTGCACACCGATTGGTGGGGAATGAGTTTATAAAAGTTGTTTATGATATAGAGGGCCTGGAATCCGCTGTAAAAGAGATGCTGGAAAGAAGCAAAACCATTGATAAGGGAAAGGTATATGCCGAGAGAGGGGCTCTGATCAAAACACTCAAGGATTTTGTTGATCGTTGCCCCTGAAATCCTCTCCTGGCTATCTGAGATATAAAAAAAGAGGGAGGCATTCACTCCATTCTATCGATGTTGATTCCTCAACCAAAAAGTGTTAAATTGTACTACTAAAAAAAGGGATTTCCTATGAAAGTGAGGCAATTGAAGAATTCACGTTTAAGAATAAGGATCGGCATTTCAGGGACCAAACATGCGTGGGAATGACGCGTTTAGCCCGGTCCGAGACTTTCAAATGAAAGGCGAGGGAATAAGAGAGGTAGAATTTTCGGGTTTGGACTGCCTTAAGGAAAAAGATCCCCTGCAGTTTGGTGAGGAGATAAATGCGATAAGGCGGTGTAGACCTATGACCCTTTCATTCCCTCCGAACAAGGTTAAGGA
>JASEIE010000184.1 GCA_030024065.1 Thermodesulfobacteriota bacterium | reverse complement strand
GAATCATCTTTCTTTAATCCCTCCTTTCCTCTTTTCCAAAGCCAATTAAGATAGAAGAAGCGATCTCAAACCCGGCGGATACAGCGGGCTTTTCATCTGTCCATTAACACCCATGGAGTTGTGAAAATTTTCTCCTTGACAAACATTTTAAATAATGATATTTTTTTTCACAAATTTAAAAAAATGTAAAAAATATTTCATTCATGTTATCACTCAATAATTTACTCAAAGAGAAAAACGTTTTTCTGACTCCGTCGCAACGGAAATTGATGCAATACATTCTTTCCCATGACGATGAGTCTATCTTCCTTAATGTTGAAGACCTGGCGAAAAAGGTCGATGTCAGTGAAGCCACCGTGGTAAGACTTTCTAAGGCGCTGGGATTTAAAGGGTTCCCCGAATTTCAAAGGGAGTTGAGGCTCCTCTTCAAAAATAAGTTGACCACCACCTCCCGCCTGCAAAAGACGGTAAAAAAAGTGACCACCGAAGGGGATGTGCTGACGAAGGTCCTTCAAACGGATATCCACAATATTGAAGAGACATTGAAACAGATCCCTGCAATGGAATTTAAGCAATTTGTGAAGGCGATTGATTCGGCCCAAAGGATCATCATCGTGGGATTGAGAAGCGCCTATTCCTTGGCCATTTTTCTGGGCATCGCCCTGGAGTTTCTGCAAAAAAATGTCTGGGTGATCCAACCCGGCATAGGAGACATGTGGGACCGATTGTTAGGACTGGGAAAAGGAGATCTCGTCATCGGGATCAGTTTCCCCAGGTATACCCGGCAGACGGTTGAGGTGCTCCGGTTTGCAAAGGAGAGAGGAGTCAACACTCTGGCCATCACCGATAGCCTTATCTCTCCTTTGGCCCAATATGCCGATCATGTTTTAACGGCCCGTTATCAAATGGATTCCTTCGTCGAATCTTTCACAGCCCCTCTCAGTCTCATCAATGCCATCGTTACAGCCCTCGGGGTTTTTAGTAAAAAGAGCACGATGAAGTCTTTAAAAGGACTGGAAGAAGTCTGGGAACGCCAACAGATTTATTACAACACATCCAAATAGATCGTTGAGGGGGTAAAGAAGAAAGGAGGTGAAACGGGTTAGAGAGGTCATCCAATTCAGAGCATTTCTAACATGAAGGAGGTGTTTTATGAAGAGGTTATTTTATATCGGTTTGGTTGTGATTTTAGCTGTGAGTCTGATAGGGATTGGCCATTCCATGGCGAAAAAGAAATTCCTGACCCTTGCCTCCGGAAGTCCGGGAGGGGTCTATTATCCTCTGGGTGGAGGGATGGCGGTGGTGATTCAGAAGACCACGGACCTCCGTTGTGCCGCCGAATCCACCGGAGCTTCCGTTGAAAATTGTCGGCTCGTGGGAGCCGGAGAAAGCGATATGGGGATGGTCATGGGAAGCATTGCCTACAAGGCCATTCAAGGACAAGAACCTTTTGAGAAAAAATTCCCATTGGCCGCTTTATTCCAGATGTATCCTGCTCCTGAACATATCGTGACGGTCCAAGGAAAGGGAATCAAATCGGTAAAGGATTTAAAAGGGAAGAAAGTCTCCATTGATGTGCCTGGCAGTGGATGCGCGGTTATGGCGAAAGCGATTTTAGAAGAATATGGGTTTAACCTTGAGAAAGATCTGACCATTGCTCATCTCTCCCAGTCTGAATCGGTGCAGGCTCTGAAAGACGGGGTGGTCGATGCAGTTTTCTTTAATTTCGCTTACCCTGGCTCAGCCGTATTAGACCTGGCAGCCACGCGAGATATCATGCTCATTCCGGTGGAGTCGGCCATGGCTGATAAGATCGTTAAAAAATTTCCCTACTATGTCAAAATAACCATACCGGCCAAAACTTATCCCAAGGTGGATAACGATGTGCTCTGCCTTGGAGATTCCAATGTGCTCATCGCTAATAAACAGATGGAAGAGGATGTGGCCTACAAAATTGTAAAGGCCATCTTTGAAAATGTGGATAAAGGAAAATGGGCTCTGACCAGCATCCATCCCATCGCTGCTCAGTTGACACCCCAAAACGCAGTCAACAGTCCCATTGAGTTACATCCAGGAGCCATAAAGTATTTTAAAGAGGTAGGTTCCATCAAATAGAAAAGAGAATCATTCATTAAGGGGAAAGGCTGGCCAAAAGGTTTCCTACGGTTATCCTTTCCCTTCTCTTACCGAAGGTAGATATAAATGAAGATGAATAAACCATTTCATATCTTCTTTGTTACCTCTTTAATTCTTGGAATATCACTGCTTTGTTATGGGGAGAATGCCCCCCTCTTTTCCGTTCGAGTGGAGAGTCTGGAGAGAGAGAAGATCTTACTTGATTTTCCGGCCAAACCAGGAGACCGCTTTTACATCCATTATATCCATTCGTCCGACAAAACTCCGGTTCATGACATTTTCGAAATAGGCATAAGCGGTGAAATGATCCTCATCGAAGAAAATTTCGATTGGTACGGAGCAGGACTGGAATTCATGAATTGGGAGAAGGCATCCATCAATATCGAGGACGGAAAGATAAAGGTGCTTTTCAGACGTCATTTTCCTTCTCTCCTTCTAAGGGTGGGAAGGGTTGCAAATCATACCTTCATCTTTAATGGGGTAAACGTCCCACTGAGGGAAATCGCAAGGGGTGGCGAGCTGTTGAAGATATGGGTCGGACCAAGGAACCGATAATGACAAGAAAAAGAGGATCAATGGGAGAGAACCTCAAAAGAGACGAAGGGTTAGGCGAAGATCAAGAGAACCAGCTTAGAGCCAAGGAGGTGATGGAGAGGTTTGAAAAGAAGAGAGACCTCTCCGGCCCCATAGGTGCGGGAGTGGCGATCATCGCTATCAGTGCCTCTCTCTATCACCTCTTCTATGCTTATTTCCACCCCTTTTTTGCTTTAGATCATCGAGCCATCCACTGGGGATTTATGTCCTCTCTGATCTTCATCCTCTATCCCTTTTCCAAAAGGATCTCTCCAAAACAGAGGCCCAGCCTTTTTGATCTCGCCTTCTGGCTGATCTCGGCCGGCATCTGCATCTGGATCTGCATCAATTCTTATGACATCATGAACAGGGCCGGAAGGTTTCTCGATGTGGACGTGATCATCGGGACAACGCTCATCCTTCTTATCCTTGAGGCCGCAAGAAGATCGACCGGATGGCCCGTTCCCATTGTGGCCATCTGCTTTTTACTCTATGCCCTGCTCGGTCCATACCTGCCCGAATTCTTGATCCATAAAGGGTATAGTATCAAGAGGCTTTCTACGTATCTGGCTCTCTCCACGGACGGGGTCTTCGGGGTCCCCCTGGGCGTTTCGGCCAACTTTATCTTTTTGTTCATCCTCTATGGTGCAATCCTTCAAAAGTCAGGGGCCGGAAAATTCTTCACTGACCTGGCCTTCAGCGTCACCGGGTGGACAAGAGGAGGACCTGCAAAGGCAGCGGTCGTTTCCAGTTGTTTCTTCGGAATGATCTCAGGCAGTTCCGTAGCTAATACGGTAACCACAGGAGCATTCACCATCCCTCTTATGAAGAAAACGGGTTATCCTCCCCATTTTGCCGGAGCAGTAGAAGCCTCGGCTTCTACCATGGGACAGATCATGCCACCCATCATGGGTGCAGCCGCTTTTCTCATTGCGGAGTTTCTCGGGATCCCATACATCAAAGTTTGTATTGCCGCAGCAATCCCTGCGGTGCTCTCCTTTTTCGCCATCTTCATGCAGGTCCATTTTAAGGCTATCATGATGGGAATCAAAGGAATCCCCAGGATAGACCTACCCAGTTTTAAAGAGACACTACTCAATGGAGGACATCACCTCATTTCCATCTTCCTTCTCATCTATTTTCTAATGCTCAATTTCTCACCCGAGAGGGCAGTCTTCTGGGCGATTCTGGCGACCATCGGTTGCAGCTATATCAGGAAGCACACCCGAATGAGCCTTAGGGAGATTTTTGAGGCGTTAAAAGAGGGTGCCATTGGTTCTGTGGAAGTGGCTGCTGCTTGCGCTGCCGCGGGCATCATCATCGGGTCCATTACCATGACCGGGCTGGGCCTGAAGTTCTCCTCACTGATTGTGGACCTCTCAGGGGGGACCCTGCTGTTGGCACTGCCATTCACCATGATCGCCTGTCTGGCATTGGGGATGGGAGTTCCAACCACTGCACAATATATTATCATCTCTGCACTTGTGGCCCCTGCGCTCATCAAGCTTGGGGTGGTAGCCATTGCAGCCCATCTCTTCATCTTCTATTTTGGGACGAGGGCGGACATCACACCCCCGGTAGCCCTGGCCGCCTATGCTGGGGCCGGGATCGCTGGTTCCAACCCGATGAAAACAGGAGTCACCGCCTTTCAGTTGGGGATTGCCGGGTATATCGTTCCCTTTATGTTTATTTATGGTCCTGAACTCCTGATGACCGGTCCGGTCCACAAAGTGATCTTTGCAACGCTGTCAGCAACTTTTGGTGTATACTGCCTGGCTGCGGGGGTCCAAAATTGCCTTTTTATTAGAACAACCTTTTATGAAAGAATTCTTTTATTAATCACTTCTTTTCTCCTCATCAAGCCAGGGTTAGTCACAGATCTCGTAGGCCTCTTCCTTTTCGGAATCGTTTATTTATCTCAAAGAATGAGACGAAAGAGAGAGGCTGTGACGAAGGAGGCAGTTTCACCTGTCCAGATGACATAAAGGAAGGGTATAAACTCGTAAAATGAAACAGGGAGGGCTATGTGGAAAAATCATTGGAAAAAATATTTAATCCTGGTTCGGTTGCGGTGATTGGAGCATCAGAGGTTCCTGGGAAGGCTGCAGAACGGAGGACCAGGAGCCTGATAGAGGGAGGGTATCAGGGAGAGATATACCTTATTAATCCGAAAAGGAGTGAACTCTTCGGGAGAAAGGCCTATCCAACTATTATCGATGTGAATAAACAGGTGGATTTAGTAATGGTTGTGGTTGCACCACGTTTTCTTACTTCGGCAGTGGCCGACAGTATCAAAATGGGAGCAAAGGGTATCATTATTATTACAGCAGGTCTTGGTGAGACCGGGGAAGAGGGGAAAAGGATCGAGGCTGAAATGTTGGAGATGGCTTCTAAAGCGGGAGCGAATCTCATCGGCCCGAACTGCAGTGGCATGTTTAGTGCTTCAGCAAGCATGAACCTTCTCGGGGTTCCCCCTCTGAAAAAAGGGGGCCTTTCCGTCATCGCCCAAAGTGGGAACGTGATTGATTCGCTCACCCACTATGCCAAAATGAAGGAAACCGGTTTCAGTAAAATCATCAGTGCTGGAAATGCGGTTGGCGTCAAATTTCATGAGTACATCGATTATCTGAAAGATGATCCTGACACAAAAGCAATCATGTTATATCTGGAAGGGATCAAGGAAGGCAGTGAGCTGGTTCGTGTTGCTCGGGAAACAATTAAACAGAAACCTATTGTTGCTTTGAAGGTAGGGCGAACAGGAGCGGGCGCCAGAGCCTCGGCTTCACACACAGGTTCATTGGCAGGAGATGATCTCATTGTGGATGCGGCATTCAGACAGGTGGGAATCACACGGGTTTCGAATGTTGACGAATTGTTTGACATGGCGGATGTCTTCAGCCGTTCTCCTCTCCCCAAGGGTAATCGAGTGGCCATTCTATCCGAAGGGGGGGGTGATAACTCTATTGCCGCAGATAATGCCGAGAAATACGGAATCGAGGTCCCTATTTTATCCAAGCCAACTCAAGAAAAAATGAGGCCCTTCTTACTCGAAGGGATGCCAACCCACAATCCCATCGATTATGGAGGAACTGCGGAAGAGAATCCCCATATGATTACAGAATGCTGCAAGGTATGTATGGAGGATGACCAGATCGATGCTCTTTTTATCACCGGGTTTTTCGGGGGCTTCAAAGATATTATTGCTTCCCATGTGGGAAAATTAGAAGAACAAACGTCTCAAGAATTGGTTGAGTTGGTCCAAAAATATAAGAAACCATTATTCGTTAACACCAGCTTTGCCCGCGAGCCAATACCATCCCTTGAAATTCTTAAATCCCATGGTATACCGGTCTTTGACTCTTCAGAACGTATAGCCCAGTGTCTGGGAGCCCTGATGGAATATGCACATAATAAGGGGAAAATAAAGGGGATGAAAATACCTGAGGGGGTTCCCAAACCCCGGCCTCCTGTCAGCGCCATTTTCAAAGGAGTGCGAGAACAGGGAAGAAATAACTTACTCGAAACGGAATCCAGGGAATTATTGAGTGGATACGGGATTAAATTGCCTGAAGCCAGATTGGCCCGGGATCCAGGGGAAGCAACGAGAGTGGCCAAGGAGATGGGATGTCCCGTTGCCATGAAAGTGGTATCTCCTGACATCATCCACAAATCGGATGCGGGAGGTGTGAAGTTGGGGGTAGAACAACATCAGGTGGAAGGGGCCTTCGAGGAAATTTTAAAAAGCGCAGAAAAGGTGACTCAACGTTCAAGAATCCTCGGGATACTCATTTCACCCATGGCCCCTCCGGGGCAGGAGTGTATCGTTGGGATGATTCGGGACCGTCAATTTGGACCTGTACTTATGTTCGGCCTTGGGGGCATATTTGTTGAAGTCATGAAAGATGTTTCATTTAGAGTCGCCCCGCTTGGGAAAGAAGATATTAATGAAATGGTGGAGAGTATTAAGGGATATAGGATTCTGACAGGCATCAGAGGGAAAACACCCAAAGATATCAATGCAATCAAAGATATCATTGGAAAAGTTTCACAGATGGTGATCGAACATCCAGAGATCCAGGAGATCGATTTGAATCCCATCATTGTTCATGAAAAGGAGGCTTCCATTGTTGACTCTCGAGTCATTTTAACGGAAATTTTAACTAGGTAATGGAAAGGAGAAAAATGATGGAATTTGAATGCATCCTCTATGAAAAGGAAGAAAACGTAGCCACTATAAAGCTAAACCGTCCCAAAGTTATGAACGCCATGAATAAGCAGTTATGGCTGGATTTTCGCAGTGCCTTGCACGATGTAAGGGACGATCCGAACATAAAAGTGCTGATTATCACTGGGGAAGGGAGAGCGTTCTCAACCGGCGCGGATTTGAAGGATTCAAAAGGAAGGACGCTTACTGCATACCGGGACTATCTCGTCCATCTTCAGGAGATATCAAGAGTGCTGATTCGTTTTCCAAAACCGACCATCGCAGCGGTTAATGGCTACGCCCTCGGTTCAGGGTATGAATTAGCTCTTGCATGCGATATTCGTATAGCCGGAGAGAGTGGAAAATTTGGCTCTCCTGAGGCTAAAGTTTCCTCTTCGGTGACGGGCGGGGCGATGCGTCTGCTCCAGGATTTTGTTGGACCCGGTAAGGCGAAAGAACTTCTCTTTACGTGTGAATATATCGACGGCAAAGAGGCGGAACGAATTGGCCTTGTCAACAAGACCGTTCCGGACAATGAGCTGATGGCTACAGCCAAAGCAATGGCCAAAAAGATCGCTGAAAATTCAGCCTTTTCCATTAATATCATCAAGAAGGGGTTAAATATGGCCTCGGAGGTTAGTCTCGAAGCTCTCATGGACTATGAGATAGAAGGCTGTCTGGCAACGGTTTCTACGGCTGACCGACAGGAAAAGCTAGAAGATTTTGCGAAAAGAAAGGAATAACCCGAAATTTATAAACAGAGGATGTTTAGGTTTCAATTGTGAACCAGAACCTGTGACGATTCTGCTTTTTCTGTCTTCGATCTTTCTCTAATAGGAGGAGGCTCTTGAATCATTCAATTTAGAATAGAGGTCTCCCATATTCCATTAGATTTCTTCAAAGAGCAAAGTTCCTATTGTCTCACCATTGTCCCATTTTGCCACGGGGTGTTTCATTTTACCCCGCTCTTTTCCCTTTCGTATTTTTATTGAGTTTTCAATTATTGAAAATCTAAAGAGAATTTGCCTTTTTAACTTTGGCATCCTTTTTGCTTTTAAAAGAATTGAAGGAGGCCCGGTCAGTTTGCCATCACCTCCTCATTGATGGATGCGAATTCAACGGGAACTCTCTCTGATCAGACCTCCTTCAATATTATCAGGTAAATCCTACATGACATGTTCGTCACCTCCCGTTTATACGGGATAGGCACGAACCATGAAAATAGTCTTATGGGTAAGGTTAAGGTTGGGAACCCGGTTTGGTTTAAGGTTAATCAGTTAAGGTTACGGTTACGAAGCCCGCCCTGTACCATGCTAGGTTCAGGGCCCGTT
>JASEIE010000183.1 GCA_030024065.1 Thermodesulfobacteriota bacterium | reverse complement strand
ATTATCTTTATCAGAGAGGCTGTTGTCAACCTATTTTTTGTTATAAGGGGATGGCCAAAAGTTATGTATCGTATAACGCGTTTTAAGGCTTGAAGATAAGGTCGATCTGGGAAGCATTCTTGTCTATTTTCATTCCAACAGAAGAAGAACAGTAGACACAAAGATATTCGAACTCCTCACCTTCGGGCAGGACCAGGAGCAACTTCTTTCTCACCGGCATGGCTGCTTTACATTTTGGGCAGTATAGGGAGGTTGCCTCAAACTCCTTAAATTGGGGTTGTTGCATGATCCCAATTATAAAGAAAAACGAATCTGGAGGCAATGGGTTTTTTGCCCCCCTATTTTAAAATTCCATTGAAAGGAGGAGGGGAAGAGTGATATAAGTTGGGGTAAGGATAAAGGCCACATCAATGATAAACAGAAGGGTTTATTTTCGATCATTCGTCTTAATCCTCATCCTTTTGATGCCCCACTCCTTTGTAGAGGGAGGAGAGGATCCTCTTTTTTTAAAGGCAGGGATTCAACCGGTAAAGGATAATAAAAAGGCGCCCGACTTTCGCCTTGAGGACTTAAGCGGTAAAAAGGTGGAACTGAAACATTTCAAAGGAAAGGTCGTATTCCTCAATTTCTGGGCAACGTGGTGCGGTCCCTGTAAGGAGGAGATGCCTTCCATGGAGGCGTTGTACCAGAAGTTCAGGGAGAAAAACTTCGTCTTCCTGACCATTTCTGTGGATTATGAGGACAGAAAGAAAGTAAAGGGATTTATCGATAAACATCATTATACCTTTCCGGTCTTAATCGACTCCAAATCTCTTACCCTTGACCTTTATGGTGTCAAGGGAATTCCCACAACGATCCTGATTGACAAGAAGGGAAGAATGGTCGGAAGAGCGATCGGTCCAAAGGATTGGAAGCATCCGGAAATCGTAAACATCCTGAATCAATTAATTGAGAAGTAAAATTTTTTAATATCCGATCAGAGAGTGCTGAGGATGGGTAAAAGGACAGTTTGATAAACAGGGTGGACACTTTAGAATCAGGGGGTTACCGATTTAATCTAAGTAGTTCAGAGCATCCCAAAAAACTGAATTTCTTTTGACCGATAGGAGCTCATTGCTTAATCGAAGATGGAGAGGTCATCAATTTTTCATAATTTTCTTTCATATGTTCGTACATCTTCGCATTTTCGATGGCAAGACCACCCTGCATAGCAATGGCGGAGAGAAAATCAATATCATCATGTGTAAATCGACACAGGACAGGGGTATAGAGACGTAGGACCCCAATGACCTTTCCTCTTAAAACGATTGGGACAGAAACGATAGAAGCAATGCCTTCCCGTTTGGCCTCCTGAGGATATTGAACTCTTGGATCTGAAGTGGCATCTTCGATAATAACTGGTTCACCCTTTAACGTATCGGAGATCGATCTGTCTGCAGAGAGAGGGCCCTTTCCAATATATTGATCGCTCAATCCAAAGGATGCCTTTACCTCCAATCTCTCGCCTTTCTCATCCAAAAGCATCAGAGTGCATCCTTTTGAACCGGTGGTCTCACAGGTGTTCTTTACGATTGAATAGAGAACTTCCTTAAGATCTAAGGAAGAACTGATCGCTTGAGTAATTTGCATAAAAGCCAAAAGATAAGGGTATTCGCTCTCTTTCATCTCGATTCGCCTCCTTTTTTACAAATTCTTTACCTCATTTACTTTTGAACTCTTCTTATCCCTTTTTTGATCAGGTCTTTAAACATCACGTAATAGGATGGTTCTTCCGATGGGGTTAAACAAAGTGATAAGAAGATTAACCCTGCGAAAAGTATGGCCCAGATTGCAGCGGCGAAGAGAAATGTCATTACCGTTTCGATTGAACCTCCTCGAAGGACATCGTATTTAAAGATGACGAACCAGGCGCCAATGAAACAAAAGATTGTCCACACAATAATTGAATAGGAAATGATATTCGTAAACCAACCTCTACTAAAAAGTCTCGTTTCCATTTTCCCCTCCTTTCTGTATGGGGGATAGCTCCTTATTCCAACTATTTTGAAAGGAACTTTTGGGTGTTGAAAACCTTTTTTTCAGCCTCTGAGACCAATTTTTTAGCGTAATCGAAGTTGTGAACTCCTCTGCTCTTGTCCTCCTCGACCACTTTCACGAGGTTCTCTATCTCTTTGATCAAGGCCTCCACCTTCTTCTTCTCTGACTCGGGAGCAAGTTTCTTCTGGAACATTAGGGTTTCGAGAGAAAGTCTCAACTTCTTCATTTTTTCAGAAATTTCTCGCTGCCATGCATCCATCATCTCCCCGTATCGGGTCTCGTGGCATTCGATGCAAGTCTTCTTGATTTCTTTTAGCGAATGTTTCGCCGAGAGGGTGGCGTGGCATTCGGCGCATTTCACTCCCTCGGCCATCACATCGGGCCGGGTCTCCTTCTCTCCAAGAGCCTCGCCCCGGATGAAATGGACCTGCGGCTCATGACACCCCACACAATTGGAGCCCTTCTGATGATGGCAGCTCAGGCATTCTATTTTCGTCCTGAGGATCTTCCCATGCTCTTCTCCGGTGGCATGGCAGATGTGGCAGTTCAATATTCTTGCGATATGCTTTCGATGGGGAAAGGGGTGGTTGTAAATCTTAATCTTTGCATCTTCATACCCCTTATGGCATTTGCTGCACTCTGAATGGGAAACCTCGGTGGTCTTGGGAAGGGGAATGGCACTCTTAGGATGGCATGTGGAACAGGCTGTTTTATCCCGCTTGTGACATTCGAAGCAGGCCTCTTTCGGAGGTCGAAAGGTAGGTGGATCATGCGGGTCGTGATAAATATTGTAGTGGCAATCGGTGCATGAACTTTTCAAATCGAGGATATGGAAGCGATGGGGAATGGAGATTTGGTAGGGATTAATTTGGGGAGAAGCCCGCTCCACATTGAGAACACTCCGGTGACAGCGGACACAGTTCGGATTGATCTGGTCGAGCTTTGCGGAAAACCCGGCATGTTCCCCTTCACTTTTAAGGGGGAAGATGTTGATGCTCGGCATCAGGGCATGCCCGGTCGCATGGCATTCCGAACAATTGATTTTCGGGTGGAGGGTCGATTGTTCCCAGAAAGGCAATTCCCTCTGTTGATGATGACAGGTGATACAGAATTCCTTCTTCGTAGTGGTGTAAGTGGGCAGGGTGATGGCGACATTAAAGGCCAATACCGCTAACACTCCACCCAGGGTCCAGACCCAGAAAGGAAGATGAGGAATCTTAAACTTCAACCCAACCCTCCATTATTCATTTGAAATCATTCCCGGTATCCCCGCCTTTTTGCCGATGGCCTGAAGTGTATTGGCGATATCCAGAGTGATGGGAATAATGGTGCTGTTCTTCTCCCCGGCGATCTCTGTGAGTGTCTGGAGATATCGCAACTGAAGGGCAGCGGGCTCAATGGAAATGATATGGGCTGCCTGCCGAAGGGTTTCTGCAGCTTGATATTCTCCCTGCGCATGGATGACTTTTGCCCTTTTCTCCCGCTCTGCTTCTGCTTGCCTTGCCATGGCTCTCTGCATTGCATCAGGAAGTTGAACATCTTTCACTTCCACGACACTCACCATCACGCCCCAGGGTTCTGTGTGTTGATCGATAATTTCCCCCAAGCGTTTGTTAATCTTGTCTCGCTCGAAAAGGAGTTCATCGAGGTCAGACTGTCCCAGGACGCTCCGCAGGGTGGTGAGGGCAATCTGGGTCGTTGCCTTGATGTAGTCAGCCACCTGAATGATCGCCTTGACCGGATCGACCACCATGAAGTAGACAACCGCATCCACCTTGATGGTTACATTATCCTTAGTGATAACGACCTGGGGCTCCACAACCATGGTGACCACCCTGAGCTCGACCTTAATCATCCGGTCAACGATGGGGATGATCAGATTGAAACCGGGCTCTCTCGTCCTGATAAGTCGGCCGAATCGGAGGACGACACCTCGTTCATACTGTCTGACAATCTTGATAGCAAGGCCCAATAAAGTGATCCCAGCAAGGCTTAAGATGATGATCATAGAAATCAATCGAATCATTTCCATAAAAAGCTCCCTCCTTATAGAAAAAGATTAAACCTTCTCAACTCTTACGACCGTATCCATCCAACCCTGTCCTCCTCCTGAAGGGTCCGGCAGAATAGGAATGATGGGGTTGGGATGCACGCCCGTCCCATGTTTTCCCCACCAGATGAGGCTCGTTTCTGGGTCCTCACTTTGAAACGGCTTCCCCCGAGCGATTCGACCATAATGCCAACGCCCCAAACTGTCCGAAAGAGCCATCACCTTGGGGTGTATTCCCTGAGTAGTGAAAACAGGAGTGATTAAAGAACCCACCTGGGAGGTAATCTTTACTCGATCGCCATTTTTTAAACCCACCCTCTTAGCAATCTCTTCGTTGATCCAGAGAGGATTCGTGTGAACAATCTCCGTGAGCCACTTGCAGTTAGCCGTCAAAGAGTATGTATGAACATTCCATTGAAATGTGATGAGATGAAATTCGCCATCCCCCAATCGCTGGTGGTGTGGGATAGGTGAATAAATGGGGAAGGGATCGATCTCAAATTTTCCAGAGGGAGTCTTCAATTTTTTTTGCTCATAAGAGCGGTAAGTGGGTTTCTCGATGGGATCAAACCAGATTCCCTTCTCCATGAGAAAATCGATCCCTCCGGCATCGACCAACTTAGGAATCTTACGGGTCATGGCTTCGATGTAATGCTCCATCCTTCCAAACTTGAAATAACGCTCCATCCCCCCGCCGATCCGTTGTGAAAGTTCAATGAGAATATCTGAGAAGGGGAGGGATTGTCCCAGGGGTTTTGATACGGGTTGTCTTAAGGCGATAAAAGGCACCCTCTCCATTGGAGGAGGAGAGAGGAGATCCCATCGCTCGAGATAGGTGGCCTCCGGAAGCAAGAGATCTGCATAAAGATTACTTTCATTAAGGAATGGGTCGATAGAAACATGGAAAGGAATTTTGCTTTCATCCTGTAGGACATGAGAAATAAGTTTAGAATCTGGACCTTTGTAAACGGGATTATCCATATGGGTCATCAGAACCCCTATGCGCTGAACTCCCCGATTCACCCGTAGAAAAAGGGTTGGAGATTCTGAGTTCACGCTTTTTGACTTTGGGGGTTTTGGATCAGGTGGGTCCAATGGGTACGTTTGTGGGAAATAGTATCCCCCTTTGGCATCCAGATTTCCCACCAAAGCATTGAGAAGGAGGATGCTCTTTTGGTTGGAGGTTCCATTGATATGTTTAAGGAGCCCTCCACCTCCTATGGCCAGGCTTGGTTTCGTCGTGGCAAACTCTATTGCAATTCGTCTGATGTCGGAAGCCCGCACTCCGCACAGACTCTCCGCCTTTTTGGGGGGGTAGGAACTGAGGTGTCGTAAGAGCCGGGAAGGGGGGGTATTGGTCCACTGTTCGATAAATTCCTTATCCCAGAGGCCTTCATTGGCAATCACATGGGCCATGGCCAGAACTACCATGCCATCAGTACCAGGAATGATTGGAAACCACTCGTCACTTTTACCCGCTGTCTGGGAAATTCTAACATCGAAGGTGACCAGTTTCGCACCTAGGTTGACCCTTGCATCGATCAGCCTCTGAATGAAAGGGACGTATAAAAAATGAGACTCATAAGGATTGGCTCCAAAATTGAGAATGTATCGAGCATGAGCCACATCCCCAATCCCCATTGGATATCCTGATATGTTTTGAATTGCAAATGTCCCATTGGGAGAATCCAAGATGGCATGTTGAAAAGTGGTTGAACTTCCGAAGGCGGAGGCAAATCTTCCTGCCAACTCATTGCCGGATAAGTCCCATGTGTTTCGGATGATAAAATCGTGGTGTTGCTTTTCGGTCTGTATGGCTTTAAGGCGGAGGGCAATCTCATTAAAAGCCTCGTCCCAGGAGATCTGTTTCCACCTCCCTTCACCTCTTTTCCCAACCCGTCTCATCGGAAAGAGAATACGGTCAGGGTTGTAAAGGTGATTGAGCCCTGCAATCCCTTTTGCACACAGCCTCCCCCGGCTATTCGGATCGAGTGGATTCCCTCCAATCTTAACAACCTTTTCATACTCCAGATATCCTAAGATCCCGCAACTGGCTGGACACATCATGCAGACACTGGGGATCGATTTTCGCACACGCCCCGTTGTTCGGGAGACGCTCTTTCCCCTTACCAAAGAGTCTGTCTTCCCTTCCGGTGAGAGGCCAGCGGCTAAAATGGCTATACCTCCTACTCCATATTTGATAAAATTTCTTCGAGTTATTCCGGACATCCGATCTCCTTCAGCTCAGGTGATGCTCAATTCTCCAATCCACATGCAGAATCATCTACCAAGGGGACGTCTACGTCCTACTTCTCGCCGACTCTTTTCTCTTCAATGCAACATCACGCTCTGGCCTCCTAGCACAATTACGATACGCATAGCCAGAATCCCGCAAAGAATGAAAAAGCAGGCAGTGCATTGCCCTATGGGATGAAGGCGTATCCACCTGACAGAAAGCAAAAGTAATGGAATCACCCCTCCCAAGGTAAGCTCTCCCCCCAAAAACATGGGAGCCCATTCCCCTTGGGTGAGCAGCTTAAATGTCATGTACTCTTCCGTCTTGGAATTGGCCAATACAGCAAGGTCACTGGCCATTAGAAACAGGTCAATAATTAAAAAAATGATCATTGTGGTGACCAAAGTATTTATGATCCGCTTATCCGCGGCCTTTTGTTCCTCATCCGCATTCTTTGCGAAAAAGTAGTAACGGATGTTGGCGATGATAATAATGAGGGCGAGACCGGAAACCATGGCCGAAACGAGGAAAAGAATAGGGTTTAAGGAGGTACTCCAAAAGGCTCGACCTTTTCCCAGGGCCAAGATAAAACCGGTGTAACCATGCACACTTATAGCAATGGGAAACCCGAAGAGCCCCCAGATTTTGGCTGGCCGCGAGTTGCCTCTATAGACATGCCAAGCATAGATCAGACCTATTAAGGGATAGGAGGTCAGGAAGAAAGTCCCCCAGGTGATGGCTGAAAATGGATTAAGATAGAAGAAAAGATGCCAGAACCGAAGAGGCTGATTAAGATCAAAAAGGAGGAAGAAAGGGGCGATCACCAAAATGATCAAAGCGCCCACGGCCCCGATCTCGCCAATAGGTTTCCACTCCCGCTTTCCCAAGAGAGTGGCCATTACCGAAGTGGAATAGAAACCCATGTGCAAACCTGTGATGTAGAAATAAATAGCAATAAAATATCCTACAGGTATGATATAGGGCACGTTATATATTATTCGTGCATGCGTATCCATGGAGCTCCTCCTCGGGCCTCCATAGCGACCAGGTCAGCGCCTATGTAATAGACCATAGGATGGGTGTTCATTTCCGGTTTTAGTACCTGCAAAGAATGTTTGGAGATCAATTTGGTGATCTCTTCCTGAGGATTATTCAGGTCTCCAAAAATTCTGGCCCTTACGGGGCATACCTCAACACACGCAGGCTCCAAACCTGCATAGACCCGGTGATGGCAAAAATAACACTTTTGGACGATCGGCATGAGGGGGTTGAGATATCTGGCATCATATGGGCAAGTGGCCATACAATATCTGCAACCGATACATCGATGTTCGTCGATGATGACGATTCCGTCTTCCTTTTTCCAGGTTGCTTGAACTGGACAATTGATAACACAAGGCGGCGTATCGCATTGGTTACAAAGAGAAGGAAGGAAGTGGCGTGTAATATTGGGATACTTTCCTTTTTCAATGATCTTCACCCACGACCGGAAAACACCTAAAGGGACCCTGTTTTCAGACTTACAGGCAACCGAGCAACTATGGCAGCCGATACAGCGCCGGAGATCGATCACCATCGCATATCTTTTCTTTTTCATTGACTGAAGTCTTGCACTTTTTTAGCCCATAATTGTTCAAGGTAAGTATCGAGAATATTTTGTTTAAATCGAATTTTCATATTTTTGAGTGTAAGCGTGATGTTTTTCAAAAAATGTGTTTCCGTACATGGAATGCTAAAAGGCGTATCGATGAATCCGGACAACTGTTCTTATCTCTTAAACACTGGAGATCTTTTAGCAGGGTGAGGACAAAATAACTCTAAACTTATATCCTACATCTATTCCCGCGTAACCAAGGCTTCATCAAAACTTATAACTCGCGCCCAAGAATACAACCCCCCCACTATAGGAAGGATTTTTGTAAGCCCCTGT
>JASEIE010000182.1:1075-8291 GCA_030024065.1 Thermodesulfobacteriota bacterium | reverse complement strand
TCTCAGATTTCAATGTGTAAGCCTAAAGGTGAAGAGTTAGAGGTGAAAGAATAAGTTCTGGGTGATGAGATTGTCTGCCTACCCTGCCTACCGGCAGGCAGGCGCAGGCAGGGAGTTCGGAGAAATAACAAGAAAATAAGATAGGTCTTAATTGGCGACTTCACCTACATAGGTTTGGATTTGCCTGTAGTTGGAGTTGGTGATATACGATTGAAATGGAGCATAAAGTTAAAGCTCTCCTTCAGATGTGAAGTGCAGCAGAATAGCCGTTAGCTGCAGCGCCTTATTATATTTTATGCTTACCCGGTTTATACACCAAAGACTATTTTAAGATTATTTCCATTCGTCTGTTTTTTGGAAAGTATTTTTTTCTAAAAAATTTTATTAGGCTGCATAATTCCAGCGTTCTTTCTCGACTAACTATTTCCTAATTTTACGACCGACTTTTCCTTTGGTCTCTTTATCCATCTCAATCAACATTGCTTCCCATTTCATCATCGGGGGAATAACGGTTGGTTGAATGGTGTAGTTAATCCCAGACGGAATAATAGCTTTCTCGCCTGCTTCTATATCAAGCGTTGAGAAATCAATATGAAAAGCAGTAACTTGCAGATTCGCCATGATTCACCTCCTAAATATTGGGTATCCACCCAGATTGGACAAGAGCTACATCCACTCGTACTGGCATACCAGGGAGTAAAGTTTTGGGTAATGCTTGACGTCCTTGAATAAGTCCAGTGAGAATCTTTTCGGGAAGTTCAGAAGCCTGCGTAATCTTATTCTTAGAGATATATACGTAGGAATTGTCTGTGGTCTCTATAAAACCGCCCTTCAGAATCAATTCCGTCTCCAGTTGAGTCCCAAGAACGCCTCGAATATTAAATTGAGTGTTGAGCTGCAATTCGGCTACATAATCTTGATATAGTTTCCACATTAGAGTATCTTCATCATCAGTTGCATCTACTACATCAAGCCCTATTATATCATGAGCTTCACGTCGATTAATTGCGTGAAGATGGGAATAGAGTTTCTTGGTCAATTTGTCTATAATATCGGTTACCCTCGTTTCTTCCTTTGAAATATCAATGTGCAATCCCAGCAACTTCCTAGAGACTTCCCGTATCTGTGTATAAGTTCTGTGCACATTACCTAGTGCAATCGGACTTATATCCTTAGTTAGCGTTTGAAGAATAGAGACAACATTTGCACTTCCTTCAACCCCAATAATTTCCTTCGCCATTTCAATAAAAGCGGTAACCTCTTCTACACTTATTCCTAACACAGAGCGTGGATTATTTGGGTCTCGTGGATTGAATTGATTTGCTGTCGTAGGGTCAACTGGACTCAATTCAGCAGAAGGTGACATTACAATCTTATCAGACCCTAACGCCAGAAGCGTGCCAGCGCTATGAGCACGAAACGGTACCAAGACGTTCACCCTTTCTGCATAACTACGCACTGCATTGATTAAGGGCCAAGGCACATTCATATCACCGCCACGGCTATATAGCCACAGGTCGATTAATTGCATCTTACCCAGTTTACGAAGTAATTCATGAAAAACAGGTAAATGGTCTGCTGCAAGCTGGGTATTGATTCCATTAATAGGGGTATCGCTGATGCGGTCAGAGTGTAAGAGTGCAATAACCCTGCTACCCCTCATTTTTTCAAGTTCTGTGAGTACTAGTTTACGCTCAGCAAAGCTCATTGCTTTTACACCTCCTCTTGTTCTTTTGAGGAGAATACTCTATCATTATAAATGGATTTGTCAATACCCTTTACCATACCTACCTTGATGGGATAATTACCTAATAAAATATCTTGGTGAGGCCAACCGGATAGGCATGTTATATTTTCTCTCTGTACTCATTAAAGCTGCCAATCAATTCCCGAAAGGATGCGGGCTTGTATTTTTTAAAGCTTTCCTCATCCACATAAACGAAATCATATTTCACGTCTGTTTGCGCTTGATTGATGTCTTCGCACCATTGCCGTAGTCGCCGAATCTTCAGCGGTACATCCAAATCTTCTTGCCCCTTGGTCTCGACAATCCAAATTTCTTTGTCGGACACCTTGACCAGAAAATCCGGGTAGTAGTTGGAAATGTCGCCGTCCGCATTCACATAATCCAGCTTGAAGTGAACTGCAAGATAATTTTTGGCATAGGAAATTACATCGTCGTCCTCGCAATCTTCCAGGAAACGGGCGAACAGCAGCTCGAAATGGCTGTCCCCGATGATCTTGTTGAAAACGCTCTTTTGGGGGATCAGGTATCCCTGGTCCTTTGCCACAAAGGGGCGCGTTTGCCGCAACTTGATGGTGTCCCGAATCTTGGCATCCCCCTTGTCCTGAATGGTCAGCGCGTTGATCGCTTTCTTGAAGGTCTCGATCAGCCTCTTGGTGGCGGCCAGTTCCGACATGTTGCGCAGGGTGTTTGGATTGTCAAGTTCAACCTGCCGGTCGAACAACTGGTTCTGTACAAACGTCTTAACCTTGCCATAGAGCACATCATAACCGCTGACAAGGCGCAGGTCCTTCATGATGGTCTGCGCAAAATAGCCTATGACGCTTCGATAATCCGCGACGCCTGCCGTATCCAGTATGGTCGTGTGGCTTACTTCACCGGTGGTGATGTCCTTGAAGACGATCTCCCGCTGTTCCGCTTCGCTGAACTGACGATAAGCCACCTTTTCGTTGACGAAGGCGCCCACATCCAGGTTAGAAAGGTTCTTGTATTCCCGGTAAACGCGGGGAGTCATGACCGGGATTTCTATATCGAGTGCCTCGATGTTCTTCTTTGGGTTCTCCTTGTCGATCTCGACCACCAGCGGCGTCTTGGGCTGGGTTCCCTCGCCCATGGGCTTTCGTTCCAACACCACTCCCTCGGCCTGGATGGATTCTACGAACTCCATAAACGCATCAGTGCCCACCACGCTGACGTATTCTTCCACGCTTCCGGGGTACATTTTTCGCAAGCCGCGCCCGAGGGTTTGTTCGGGCAGAATGTTGCTCTTGGCCGAATAGGGGCGCAGGCCGACAATCGTGGTGACGTTGCGCACGTCCCACCCCTCCTTGAGCATCATAACCGACACAATCGCCTTGTAGGGACTCTCCAATTCGTCAATTTCGTTGGCCTGTTTGCGCAGCCGCTCCAGCTCTTCCTTGTTCTTACCCGTCACCGATTCGGAAATCTCCCCGTTGTCCTTGGTGTGAATCACCAGAACGGCATCCTTCAATTCTGGGTAGTTGCCCTCCAAATACTCGGCCACGTCGTCACAGTTCCTGGTGTCATCGGTCATTACAAACAAGATAGCCCTTTTGCCGAGTTTTTCATGCTCCGCATAAGCCTTGCGCCATTCCACCACGCCCAGGTGGATGTAATCGGAATATTTCTCGGTGTACTTGGTGCTCTGACGTTCCGCCAGTTTGGCGCGACTGGGGGCATCGGGCAGCACGGGGTGTTTAACCACGTTCTGGGAGATGGCCTCCACCAGGGGGTAATCGGCCACGGTCTGCACGAAGATGGCGCCGTTGTTATGCTTGGGTGTGGCCGTCATGTCCACTTGCAGTGCCAGGCCAACCCCCTTTTGCTTCAGGCGGTTGTGGATGTCCTCGATGGACTTGAACCACGCCATACGGGGGTCATGGATATGATGCGCCTCGTCGTTCATCACCACCAGCTCATCAATATCCCGCACAATCATACCCAGGTCCACCTTGGAGTCTGTGGTTGCACCGGTGGGGCGTTTGCCCAGGAAGTATTCCATGGTGTTATTGTCATCGGGAGAGGGCGGAATATCGTCGCCAGCATAGACCCGGTGGATATTTGTCAGGAATATATTCCCTATGGGTCGGGTGATGCGAACCTCGTCTTGGATGTGCAGGGTGGGCTGAAAATCATCCCGCCAATTGCGCCCGTCCACGCCGTTATCCGGCAATACTGGATCCTCAAAGAAGATACGTAAGCCGTTAAAGTCCTTTTTGATGCGGTCAAGGACGATGATATTGGGCGTGATCACCAGGAAGTTGCGCGCCAGCTCCGAGTCCGGCTCATACAGCTTGTGGAAATAGCTCCAGGCCAGCAGCAAACTCATCACCTTGGTCTTGCCCGTGCCAGTGGCCATCTTCACCACGAGACGCCGCCAGGTCTCGTCGAACATACCGGTAGAAACGGCGCCAGAACTGTCGAATCGCATCAGGTCGTACTTGTCCTTTATGCCCACCACGTCATAAAGATAGACGATGGTCTCGACTGCCTCCCGCTGGGCGAAGTAATACTGGAATTGAGCCATGGTCCCGTCTGACTGGAGCAGGAAATGCGGCGTGTTGAACCACCAATTAAGCAGGCTCCGGGTGGTTTCGGTGGCCCTGGCGTAGCCCTTATCCCGCCACTGCTTCACCTGCTTGCGCAGTTCCGGTACCAGCGGCGGCAGGAGTTTTTCAAAGCTCGATGCCCGTAGCGCCTCGTCCGCCGGAAACCAACGGATTGCAGGGTCGAGAATGGCGTGAGGGGACTCGGGAAAATCAGGATGTAGTGCCATCAGCGTTTTCCTCCCACGTTGACCTCGATAATCTTCATGGTGTCATTGCCGAAGATGTCCACCACCTTTACGGCGAGCTTGCGCCGCCCCGGCAGGCATTCATGGAAGACACTCTGTAGCTCCAGAGTGCGATCCTTTTTGGTGCGGAAGGACTGCCACTCATTCTCAAAAATATAATCCCCGGTCCAGACTTCTTCCCACTCGCCGTTTTCGGCGTTTTTGACACGGATGATCTCCCGCTTGTTCTCAAAGTCGAAGTCCACCGCCCAGTAATCGACCCAGTCGGTCCAGTGTTGAGTAAGAACTTCTCGGCTGACGATGCCGTCCTTGTTCTTGCTCACCTTCACGATCTGTCCCTTCTCTACCACGATTTTACTGCCCTTGTCTTTCAAGGTAGCCTCGGCATACGCTATTGAATCCTGGGAATAGAACACGGAGAAATCGGTCAACTGCACCGCCACGCTATTACCCTTAACGTGGGGTTTCACCTCCACAAAGGCCACATCGTGGAACACTACCTGGTTTTTCTCCACCGCCCGTTTGTCGAAGACATCGGCGGGGATGTACTTGGGCGTGATGTCAATTCCCTTGGCCCTGGCCTCGTCCAGCACATTTGGGAACAGCCCCATCTCAAACTCAAAGGCTAAAATGTCTACCTTGGTGATGTGCTTCTGGCGGCACTCCAGGATGACCTCTTCCACAAACAGGCGTGTCACCGGCAGGTTCACTGGCCCAACCGCTACCAAACGCCCGGCTTTCTTGCCATGAAAAGTGCGGAAGCCTTCGACCTTCTCGGCCCGGTAAGCCCGCAGGATCAATTCGAGAAAACCCTTCTCCTTCTCCTCCAGTTGCTTTTGCTTTTCTTCTTCCCGCAGGTTGGGGTTAACACCGATGTAATGCTGGCGCTCGTACTTGCCCAGGTTGAGAATTTCAAAAGCGCGGTAGGGCTTGCCCTCCTTTTTTAGCAGACGCTGAACGCCGATCATGCGCTTGCGGGTGGTGTGGATGGCGAACTTACCCAGATCGGCGACGATCCACTTGCGGCCTAATTTCTCCGCCACTGCCGCCATAGTTCCGGAACCGCTAAAGATGTCGGCAACCAGGTCGCCTTCGTTGGATGAGGCTTTGATGATGCGTTCAAGGAGTGCTTCTGGCTTTTGGGTCGGGTAATCTGTTCTTTCTTGAGACACGGAGCCCATTGGATTTACATCGTTCCAAAGGTCACTTAATGCTTCTCCCTGCACTTCGTCCAAATATCGTTTAACTGTTGGCAAACCAGATTTCGAAAACACGATGAGCCCTCTTCTTAAGCCGTCATCAATTCGTTCTTGTGACCAAATCCAATGTTTCCCTGCAGGGGGTGACAGAATACCTTTTTCACCGAAATTTCGCGCAGCACCTTGCCCTGTTTGCGTAAAATCATGCAATCGGTAACGCCTACCGTCAGGTTCGGTATGTCTATACATAGTTTTTATGTATTCAGGGTCATGCTCTTTTCTCTGTTGATTAAAAAGAGGTTTCGATGCTTTTGAATAAAAGAATATTGAATCTTTAACATTGCCAAAACCTGCCGTTTGGGCTTTAACCGCTCTAATTTTTTCCCACACAATTTCGTTCTTAAAGTTGTCTGTTGCAAAAAGCTCATCAAGTACAATGCGCATGAACGCATTCACCCGCCAATCACAATGCACATAGATACTGCCATCCTCAGCCAGCAAATCCCGCATCAGGACCAACCGCTCGTAGATCATAGCAATGAATGAATCTGCACCTTTCCCCCAGGTGTCACGGTAGGCCAGCTCCTCCAGAACGTTGGGCTTCTTGGTGAAGGTGTCGGCGCCAATCTCGATGTCCATGCTGAAATCTGCGCCCACATCAAAAGGCGGGTCAATATAGATCAGTTTGATGCCGCCCTCTTTTTCAATTTCGTCACGGATGGGGCCGTTTTTCAGACTGGATAGAATAAGCTTGTTGTCACCCCAGATCAGTTTGTTGGTCCAGCCTTTAAGCTGACGGCCTCTGGCATCCATATCGAACAGGCCCATCTGCAAGGATTTGCCCTTTTCCGAGCGTGGTTCGTCCACCTGTTCGATAACCTGAAATGGCAGGACGATATTGCAGACCTCGTTGCTCTTGCCGTTCCAAACCAACTCGACTTCCCGTTTTTCCTCAAAAAGCATAAAACGGTACTTGTCCGGCAGTGGCTTATCCGCTTCCAGATAGCGGACGATGTCCTGTTTTTCCTGTTCTGTCAATCGCGCCATGAATGTCCCCTCCGGTTTTCAGCTTCTCCGTCCCGGGATCACAATATGGAAAATTCTTTAAAATATGAACTCGGCTTGGGATGAGTTAAATGTACAAAAAGGGGACGTGTATGTCAAGAAAAAGGAGTACCGATGCACCAATGATTACCGATTGGAATCAAACATACTTTAGCAAAATGTCCCTCTGATAATTACAGTATTATTCACGAGGTCCTTGATTGTCCATCCTGATAGTATTTTAGTCGGGGATCTGGTAGCGATTTAATCCTCTGTCCAAGAACGATGTTTATAAGATATTGGAAAGAACAAGGTTGCTCCACTCTTACTCTCCAATCTTGACAGACTATCATTGATGGTCTCGTAAAAAGTCTGAAAAGATGATTTTCTGTCGTTCCTGCCCCGATTTTCATC
>JASEIE010000182.1:0-1065 GCA_030024065.1 Thermodesulfobacteriota bacterium | reverse complement strand
GGAATCCAGTCTTTTCATCTACTTAGAATTCTCTGGATTCCCGTTTTCACGGGAATGACGACTTTTTACGATGTCATCAATCTTGGCAAACTATCATTTGTAAAACTTTAAATCACGGATCGATTCGACGACGAGGTCAGCGACTTTCTCCAATTCCCCTCTCGGTGTTACACCTCCTTCAAGAATCCCAATAGTCAACGCCACGCCTGCTCTCTTTCCCATCACCATGTCCGTTACCGAATCCCCCATCATCACCGCCTCATGGGGATCGACGGAGAGCTTCCGGCAGATGCTAAAAAGGGTTTCAGGGTGGGGCTTGGGAGGGTTGACCTCTCCTGCGCAGAGGATGACATCAAAGTAACCCTCCATGCCAAGATGAGAAAGGATGGCTTCGGTATCCTTTCTCTCGTCATTGGTGGCAAGGGCGGTATAGAACCCATCCCTTTTCAGCCCGGAGAGGAATGTTTGAATTCCCTTGATAGGCACCACCTTTTCTCTCCAGTCACCATCCGCATCGGCTTCGTCAAAGGCCTGGCTCACCCACTGCTTTGCCTCATCCCACGGATATCCGTGCTGATAAAGAGCCATCGTTCCAATAACGATCTCATCCGATCTCGGAGAAACCGGGCAGGGCCCCCGTGGGTCGACCTTTCCGCTTACAGGATCGATTCCCCACGATCTTAAAAGAAAGGTTTCCATCTCTCCATCCCTTCCCAATTTTTTTAAAAGGAAGGAAACCCTCTTACGAATCAGAGGAACCCAGGTCGCTGTAAAATCGATCAGTGTCCCGTCTTTATCAAAGATGATCAGACGGCATGGGATGCGTTGCCCTTGATATTCAATCCCCGTCATTTGGGGAGGCCCTCTTTCTTTGTAATGGCCCATGGCCGTGTAGACACACCTGCCTACCGGCCCCGGTCCCAACCGAGGGCGGGGCAGGCAGGCACGAACCATGAAAATACTCCGGGTGTTTGGATTTAAGGTTACGGTTACGAAGCCCCTGCCTACCCTGCCTACCGGCAGGCAGGCGGCAGGCAGGCGTTTCGTAATTCGGTAACGGTTACG
>JASEIE010000181.1:3889-8300 GCA_030024065.1 Thermodesulfobacteriota bacterium | reverse complement strand
TAGAACAGTTCAATAAGGAACTGGGAAAAGTAGAATCACCTTTGAAAGAAATGCTCAAGGAAGATCCTCAACAATTTCTCGACGGGATCATCATCAAAACGCTCCTCTTACAGGAGGCGACAAAACAGGGGCTGACCGTCCCGACAAAAACTTATAAAGATACCGAGAAGGATTCTATGTCGCCCGAAGAGGCTCTTATTTCTGAGCTGATGAAAAAGAAATTTTCTTCACCCCAAACCGTAACAAAAGAAGAAGTAAAAATATACTATTCTTTATTGAAAGACCGATTGGGTGGGAAACCTCTGGACCAGGTATCCTCTCTTATCGAACAGATTATCCGTGAAGGAAAGCAGGAGGAAGAGATGAGGCGGTTCGTCACGGAACTTCGTACCTCTGCCAAGGTTGAAATTGATCAGATTCGTCTCCAGAAAATCGCCTCCAAACCTCCGGAATCGGATACAGAGGAAGATCTTAAGAAGGCCCTTGCCGCCGGAAAGCCTCTTCTGGTTGATTTTGGAGCCAATTCCTGTCTCCCCTGTCGTCAGATAAGACCGATTCTCAAGGAACTCAGTAAAGAATATGCCGGAAAGGCCCAAATACTCGTCATCGATGTCTATAAATACCAAAATCTTGCACGGGAATATAAAATTACGGCTCTTCCCACACTGGTTTTTTTTGACAGCAAAGGGAAGGAGGTCTTTCGACACCCTGGGGCGATGAGCAAAGACCAGATTGTCGCAAAACTGAAAGAGTTCGGTGCGGGAGTCTGATTAGATTTTAGAATGCGGATTGCGGAATGTAGAATTGTAATGATTGATTACAGGTTATCGTCGCTCTTATAATTTGATGCATTCGTAAAAAGTCAAAAAATACGCCTTGCTGTCATTCCGGCGAAAGCCGGAATCCAGTCTTTTCAAGTAATTGTAAGTTCTCTGGACTCCGGTTTTCACCGGAGTGACGACTTTTTACGAGACCTTCATAATTTAACTTTTATCATTTCAAACATACATCTCAAACCATCGCAAAAGAGTTTAAATACCTATGTCATCCTTTATGACGGGTTCGTCACCCGAAAAGCATGAAAATACTTCGGGTGCTTGGGTTAAGGTTACGTCCAAAGAATGAAGAGACGATAAACGTAGCCTTTTATTTAACGATACGGGCCCTGAACCTAGCATGGTACAGGGCGGGCATCCTTACCGTTACCGTTGAACGAAACCTTTATTCTCTATGTAATCATGAATCACTTCACACTCCTTCTTATCGCATTCGGACTGGCAATGGATGCTTTTGCCGTTTCCATTAGCAATGGCATCACCATCAAAAGCCAGAGGACGAACCATGCTTTAAGAATCGGGTTATTCTTTGGTTCCTTTCAGGCGCTGATGCCGCTGGTGGGCTGGTCAGCGGGGCTTAACTTGAGAGACTTTATTTCAGGTGTGGATCACTGGATCGCCTTTGGTCTTTTAAGTTTGATCGGCTGTAAGATGATTTATGAATCGAAGAAGACGGAGACGCCGAGGAAAGAAGTGAATTCGTTAAGTCTTTGGATGCTATTGGCGCTTTCCATTGCTACGAGTATTGACGCCCTGGCTGTAGGAATAAGTTTTGCCTTCTTGAACATTTCCATTGCCACTCCGATCATCGTCATCGGATCCGTCACATTCGTGTTATCTTTTCTCGGCGTTTTGATCGGTAACAGAATCGGCCACCTCTTTGCAAAGAAGATCGAATTTTTAGGCGGCCTCATACTGATCGGCATTGGAATCAAGATACTTATCGAACATTCATTCCCATCCCTCTCTTGACATAAATATTGGTTTGTTGGTATAATTACAAACAATAGGAATTGCCAAAATGATTGCTTATGAAGAAGCGGAGATCAGAGCAAAAATCATAAAAGCAATGTCTCATCCTGTCCGTTTGATGATGATTGATTTTTTGAAGAATGGGGAGCATTCATTCTCGGCAATATTTGGTTTATTCCAACTCGATAAGTCAACGGTATCAAAACACCTTCTTGTCTTGAAAGAAGCCGGAATCGTCTCTTCGAAAAAAGAGGGTTTAGATATGATCTATAAGCTTGAGGTTCCGTGTGTGACAGATTTTTTTAGTTGTATTACTGCAGTAATCGAAAGCAATATAAAGAAACAACAGGCCTGTTTATGTAAATAATTTTTTTTGGGTCATTATTGGCTTTTTTGCCAATAAACCAATTTAATTTTTAAAATTAAGAGAAATCCCATGTTAATGATTGTGATTCAAGGCGGAATTGATGCTTTTCTCGACTATCTCTCAGCTCATGTACTTACTTGCCTCATCCCAGCTTTCTTTATCGCTGGTGCAATTGGGGTTTTTGTCTCTCAGGCTTCGGTCATAAAATATTTCGGCGTCCAGACCAAGAGAATCCTCTCCTATGGCGTGGCATCGGTTTCCGGAACGGTCCTCGCTGTTTGTTCATGCACCGTACTCCCCCTCTTTTCTGGAATCTACCAAAGAGGAGCAGGAATTGGACCTGCGACGGCCTTTCTCTATTCAGGGCCGGCGATCAATGTCCTGGCCATTGTATACTCTGCCAGGCTCCTCGGTCTGGACTTGGGCGTAGGGAGGACTCTGGGAGCCATTTTGTTTTCTATTATCATCGGCCTCATCATGGCCTTTCTCTTTCGAAAGGAAGAGAAAGAGAAATTAGAGCAATCTCTTGCCTTAGGTCTTCCAGAGGGAGGAAAGAAGGGGTATATCCTTCTCATCTATTTTGCTGCCTTAGTCGGAATCCTCGTCTCTGCCTCACAGAAGAGATGGATTTTCACCGGGATGTCTTTCATTGTTCTTTTTATTGCTTTAAAACTCTGGTACGACAAGGAAGAGATTAAAGAGTGGTTACTGGCCACCTGGGGATTTGTGAAGCTTATTACGCCCTGGCTTCTCCTCGGAGTCTTTGTGGCAGGAATGATTAAGACACTTATCCCTGAATCACTGATCCAGCATTGGTTAGGAGGGAATTCTCTCCGATCGAACCTGATCGCATCCATATTCGGTGCCCTCATGTACTTTGCTACACTGACAGAAGTCCCCATCATCAAAGCGTTTCTCGATATGGGTATGGGCCGGGGGCCTGCCCTGGCTCTTTTGCTTGCAGGCCCTGCCCTGAGCCTTCCCAGTATGATTGTCATCATCCGGGTAATGGGGGCAAAGAAA
The DNA here is from genome assembly GCA_030024065.1 of Thermodesulfobacteriota bacterium. The sequence goes on along the minus strand of JASEIE010000181.1, from coordinate 5,102 downwards.
GCGTTGACGTATATACTTTTAGTGGTCATCATGGCAACGATCACTGGTATGGGCTTCGGCCATTATTTTACATAATCTCCTCTGTTCAGAATTCATCTGCTGAGGAAAGGAAGAGAGAAGAATGTTTCACCTCCCTTTATTAAAGGAAGGTCGGGAGGAAGGGAGTTATACACAGCGACATAAGTATGATCGCATCTCGTTCCATAACCGTTCCATTCGATCAGCCCTAAAGGGCTGAGTTACAGATTTTTATCGAATCGTAACTCATGGCTTTAGCCATGATGAAGAGGATTGGACTTAAGTCGCTGTGTATAAAAAAGTTTTTTGAATTGGGAGGTGAAACAATGAAGAAAATTGAAATCTTGGGAATGGGTTGACCGAAGTGCAACCGGCTTGCGGAGCGAGCTGAAAAAGCGGTTAAAGAATCCGGAACCGAGGCAGAGGTCGTCAAGGTCAGGGATATTAAGATCATTACCGACTATGGGATTCTGGTCACTCCAGCGCTCGTTGTGGATGGAGTGGTGAAGGCGGCAGGAAAACTCCCAAAGACAGAAGAGATTAAGGAGTGGATCAAATCACAATAAAGGAGGACTTCAGGAATGACTGAAGAGCAGATCACCAAAAAACTCTCTTTTCTGGATCGGTTTTTGACCCTGTGGATTTTTCTGGCGATGTTTGTGGGTGTTGGTTGGGGATATCTATTTCCGGGCATCGTCCATTTCTGGGACCAGTTCCAGGTCGATACGACCAACATCCCGATTGCCATCGGACTGATTCTGATGATGTATCCACCATTGGCCAAAGTTAAATACGAGGTTCTTGGTGAGGTCTTCCGGAACTATAAAGTCCTTACTCTCTCTTTAATCCAGAACTGGGTGATCGGCCCCATCCTTATGTTTCTTTTAGCAATCGCCTTTCTTTCCGGATATCACGAGTATATGGTCGGATTGATTCTGATCGGGCTGGCCAGATGCATTGCCATGGTGATCGTATGGAATGACCTGGCTTCCGGAGACAGAGAATACTGTGCCGGGCTTGTGGCCTTCAATTCCATCTTCCAGGTTCTCTTCTTTTCCATTTATGCCTATATCTTCATCACGATCCTTCCGCCCTGGCTGGGGCTGAAAGGAATGGCAGTCAAGATCACGATCGGTCAGATTGCGGAAAGCGTCTTCATCTATCTCGGAATTCCTTTTATTGCAGGAGTCCTCTC
>JASEIE010000181.1:0-3879 GCA_030024065.1 Thermodesulfobacteriota bacterium | reverse complement strand
CCAAAGGCAGGGAGTGGTACGAACAGAAATTCGTTCCTAAAATCAGCCCCATCACCCTGATCGCCCTTCTCTTCACCATTCTTGTGATGTTTTCACTAAAGGGTGAGTATATCGTCCAGCTACCTCTGGATGTGGTACGGCTGGCGATTCCCTTGCTTGTCTACTTCGTGCTTATGTTTCTTGTATCGTTCTACCTCTCGGCGAAGGTGGGGGCAACGTATGAACAATCCACCACTCTGAGCTTTACGGCCGCATCAAACAATTTCGAACTGGCCATTGCCGTCGCCGTCGCCGTCTTTGGAATTAACTCCGGCCAGGCCTTCGCAGCTGTCATTGGCCCCCTGGTGGAGGTTCCGGTCTTAATAAGTCTGGTCAGCGTGGCTTTATGGTTCAGGAAGAAATATTTCCCTTATGCAATGGAGACCCCCGCTGGAGTCTGCCATGTCTCCTGTAAGCCATGAGAAAACTAACAAATAGGGTGATAAAAAATGGGATTCTGGGATCTTAAGACATTGAAACTCGATGAATTTCGGCCTGGCATCTGGAGCAAAGTGGAATCAGGGAAAAATCTGACGATGGCAGTTATGGAAATCTCGCCAAACAAAGAAGGCCTTGCCCATGACCACCCTTTTGATCAGTGCGGGGTTGTGGTAGAAGGAGAGATTGAGATCTCCATTGAGGAAGAAAAGAAGTTACTCAGACCAATGGAAACCTATTTCATCCCGGCTGGGGTAAATCACAACTGGAAGACCACTGCCTTGCCCGCAAAGATTCTGGATGTCGTGGTCAAACAGGGCTAAAAATATTTATATCTTAAACCAGCGGCGTTGGAGACCATAATAGAGAAGTAGTCCTGCCAGATAAGCCACGCCCATGTTCCACATGGCCGTGCCGGCAGTGACGAGGAGAACAAAAAGGTTCTCCTTCTTCAGTTTGATATCCTGAACGACCAGCGCCAGTTCCACTCCGGCGAAAAAGAGGATGACTCCCAGAATCGGGCGAGGAAAAACCTGAGAGAGGAGAGCCACCGAATCACTCAAAAAAAGTCCTATCAAAAGCACCATGACGCCTAAAATCACCAATGCTCCACCTGTCCTTGCGCCAAAACGGATGTGGCCGGCCATCCCTCCTGCTCCATGACACATGGGAACTCCTCCGATGACAGCGCTGATCAGATTCATCACGCCGTGATCGATGCTAATTGTTTTGGCCGTCACCTTTCGATCGGGAAAGTAGGTATTATTTTCTGAAACCGTCGCAATGATGGCATTGCCGAGAGTGAGAGGGGCCTGGGGAAGTCCTAAAATGACGAATCCGGAGAGAAGCTCTTTCCAGGTTATTCTTCCAAATGTCAAATCAGGAAGTTGAAATCGAATGGAGAGGTGAGATATTTCTCCGACTAACTCCGGCTTTTGAATAAAAGCCAAGACAATTCCATATCCCAACAATGCCAACATGGCTGGAAGACGTCGATTATTGAGAAGAAGCAGGGTAAGGGCAATGCCTCCGATAGCATATAAGGGCTGCCCCCTCATCATCCCCAGTCCTTCAACAATGAAACTCAGGCCCAATCCGAGCATGATGCCCCGAACCACAGGTTTTGTGGTGACCTTTTCGATCCAGGTGATCGCACCTGTCATTCCCATCAGAAGCCAGAAGAGTCCTGTAAAGAACCCTGATCCCCAGATCATTCCGGGAGTAATGCTCCCGGCGTGTGAGATGGCCATGCCCCCAATTGCCTTCATGGGCTGAATGGGAACAGGGGTCCTGAAATAAAGTCCGACAAATATTTTGAAGATGCCAAAGGCAACAAGAATACCTACAGGGTCCATTTTGTTAAGGGTGATGTAGCCTACAACAAAAGGAATTAGAGTCCCCAGGTCACCAAAGGCGCCGGCAAACTCCATTTTGTTATAGTCATTTCCCCACAAACGCATGGTATTTTGCTCTCACTTCTAATCCCTCCCCACCTCCCTTTAAAAAAGGGAGGAAATAAAATTCCCCCTTGAAAAAGGGGGGAAATGGGGGATTATTTATTGATGGCGATGTTCAGGTGAATTTCTCTGAAACTTCTGTCTAAACCTCTTCTCCACGGTCGTTTGAAGATCCTTAAACAGGGAATCCGTCTTTTGAATGAAAGCCTTTCCCTTCTTTGTCAATTTTGCTCCCCCGCCTTCCTTTCCACCCAATTTTGTCTCAACTAATTTAAAACCCGCCCGGTGCTCTATCTTTTTAATGACACCCCAGGCATGTCGATAGGACATCTCGAATTCATCGGCAGCTCGTTGAATAGAGCCCCATCGGTCCACGGCTAATAGCAAAGCTGTCTTACCACCCCCAAGCACGACTTCTCCTTTGTTCTCGATCCAGAACTTTGATCTGATTTTCATTGGAGGCCTCCTTTCAAAAAAGTCGCTTTACTATATGCTAATAAAAGCATATTGTCAAGACTACCGATTCCCTCCATTAAAGGTCAATCAGAAAATCACCCAAAGAGGCTTATAAACCTTGATTTATCTCCCTGGATTACTTTATGATTGATTGCGATGAAAGGATTCTTTAATCAACTTCTCCGAATCGACCTCTCGAAAAGAAAATCGACTGTTGAACCCATTCCTGAGCCAGTTCTTCAATCCTACTTAGGTGGAAAGGGTTTAGGGTCCTATCTCCTTCTTAAAGAGAACCCAGCCCATATCGATCCTTTTTCTCCTCAAAATCACCTGATCTTCACATTGGGCCCACTGGCAGACACTCCCTTTTATGGGTCCAGCCGTTACGCTGTCTTCACCAAATCCCCTCAGACAGGAATCTATTCCGAATCCTATTCCGGAGGAAAGATCACCCTTCCACTCAGCCGGACGGGTTATGATGCCATCATCATCGAAGGAAAATCAGCCCATCCTGTTTTTCTTGAGATTAGCGATAATGAGGTCCTCTTCCACTCCGCCTCTGCCCTATGGGGAAAAGAGACTTACGAAGCAGAGGATGCCATTCTTAAAAAGGTGGCGAAGAAGGAAGCCGGGGCGCTCGTCATCGGTCCGGCTGGAGAGAATTTAGTGAAATTCGCTGTGATGGACAGTGAACATTGGCGCTCCCTTGGAAGGGCTGGAATCGGCGCTGTGATGGGTTCGAAGAAGCTAAAGGGAATTGTCTTCCATGGCAAGAAACGAAGGGAAGTCGCTGACCCATCTTCCCTGAAAATATTAGCACAGAAATTTAGAGAGCGAGTCAAAGACAATCAGATCGTTCATATTTATAAAAAGTATGGAACACCCATGCTTGTCTCCATCATGAACACGATCGGCGCTTTCCCCACCCAATACTGGTCAAAGGGAACTCTGGAAGGATGGGAGGGAATCAGCGCTGAAAGCCTGATGGAACATTGTGAAGTCACTCCATCAGCCTGTCCCCACTGTTTTATGGCCTGCGGGAAGATTTCTCAAGTCAAGAAGGGAAGGCATCGAGGCCTCCGTATCATGGGTCCTGAATATGAGACCATCTATGCTTTCGGGGGACTCTGCATGGTCAAATCCATTGAGGAGATCATCTACCTCAACGATCTCTGCGATCGTCTTGGAATGGATACGATCACAGCAGGAAACCTGGCCGCTTTTGCCATCGAGGCTTCCCAGAAGGGGAAAATAAGGGATAAACTCCGCTATGGGGATGTCGATACGATCGCAGGGATTTTAAAAAAGATTGCCTGCCAAAGAGGAGTGGGAAGGATTCTATCAGAAGGGGTTCGCCATGCCGCATCGGTATGGGGGATGGAGAATGAGGCGATCCATGTGAAGGGATTGGAGCCTGCCGGCTTTGACCCGAGGGTATTGAAGGGAATGGGGCTGGCTTATGCCACTTCTGACCGGGGCGCATGCCATC
>JASEIE010000180.1 GCA_030024065.1 Thermodesulfobacteriota bacterium | reverse complement strand
TCAATCCCCCTCTCTTTCGAAATGAAAATAATAAAATGGTTAGAGATCGTTTAATGAGTGTTGATAGCTCCCGAATAGTTGATTTGAATCGTATGGAGAACATAGGTATATGTCAAGCGAAAAAGGCGACAGTGGCCAGTATTTTATGTATCGAGGAGGTCATCCTTGTAGGATGGCATCGCTCCTTTATGTATCACTATTTCGGCTTGAAATGTTGCATAAGGGATTGACGTCATGAAATCATGGTAAGAAGAAGAATTATTTTTTGCTTATTTTCTCCAGCACATAAGGCTTTTTGACATAGGAGCCGGCACCTAATTCACGGGCCTGATTGACACGATCCGTCTCGGGAAAACCGCCCACAATGATCGCCCTCTGTTTTGGATGAATTTTACTGGGATATCGGTACTCCCCTGTTCTCCAGGTCATCAGCGACATCTTTGAGGTCAAGCTCTTCGAGCCTGGCTCTGGTAGGTATGCCGTTCCTATTCCAGCCGACGAGGGCATACAAACTGTCAAGTCCTTCCCTGATTCTTGCCTTGTCGAAACGCGTACCGTCAGCGCTGGCGGCCATGGGGTTTTCTTGAAGCCAGGTGTCGTTAAACTCATCATCACTCGATCGGCGTCCTTCTCTGCAAGCTATTGCTCTTTCCAGAATCCACAGTCTTTCACACTCAGCCCAGAGCTTGGTCTGTGTCCAATCCCAGCCGGTAACGACATTCAACATCTTGCTACCCAGCTCAAAATCGCTGATGCTATCTTGAGTATACTCGCACCAACCCTGTAGTTTAGCATTGCAGGACTCAAGGCTTTCCATCTCCATTTGTTGCTGCCAGAACCATCTTACCGCCTTTTCGCACTCTTCAAAACCGGGCGAACCGACTGGTTTGTCCGTGCCCGCGTACTTCTTCATAACTCCAGCCAGCATCGTTTTCCACTCATCTGTTCCCGGCGTCATGGAGCGAGGGCCCTTGTAGAAATACTCAGCACAGTGCTGTCGATTTCCATCTCCTTGTGAAAGGGCATAATACAGGAGGTTGGCATAATGAATACCCTCTGATGAGTGTCGATAATGGGACTGATAGCCGTTAAAGTTACCCGCTTTAGGATATACAAGGTCTCGATAGTACAGTGCCTTGTTTCTATTGGGACCAAACTCCTCATGATTCGTAATGTAGTCAATAGCTCTACAAATATCTTCAGCCCAGACCTTACCAAATCCTCTTTTACAGGCTATGTCGATGAGTGCCTGGCGGGAGAATTCCAGGCTACCGTATTTGTCAGTTGGCCAGCCTGTGTTCTTTTCGGTAAGAATGCCGGCTTTGATTAGGTTTTCCACAAGTCGTGACCCAACTGCACCGGTACTCGATGCGGTTCTTCCATCGGGTGTTTCGTGATGATTCAGTCCAAGCGTCTGATGCAGTTGCGTCCACTCCCAGACATTTTTTGACATAGCCCCACGGGTATGATAATATTTGTTGTAGACTTCAGCAGGGGCGCGCAGTATATTGCACTTCGAAGAGCCGCAAGGTATTTCGCCGCCACGGATTTTTATGCCACTTCTGCAGCCACCGGGGCAGGCATAACATGAGGTTGGTCGCCAAGTGACTTTCCCCTGCTTTATCTCTTCAGCCATGGTCGACAATAAAGGTTCTCCATAGACACCGGTCTGGTTCGTAGGTGCGAAAGGATTAATTCTTGCTGCAGCTCGATGGCCGGTGAGTTTCTTGCCCTTAAAGCCTATTACGGAATCTCCTGGTTTGGGCCCGTGAAGAGCATCAATATATTCCCTAAGTTCAAGCGCTTCTTTTGGTCGTGCAATTGTAACAGCACCTGTGCCACGGGTAGCTATAGCCTTCAAGTTCTTTGACCCCATAATGGCTCCGAAGCTACCTAATCCAAAAGCACTTCCGGAATCACTTAAGATACTGGCCGACCTGCACACGTTCTCGCCGGCCGGACCGATGACTAGGACCCTGGTCTGCCACCCATGCTTCTTCCAAATTTCGTTTTGGGCATCATGGGTGTTTAAACCCCATAGCCAGGCAGCATCCAGTATAAGGGCCCGGCTGTCTGTTATCCATAGATATACGGGTTTGGACGCTTTACCTTGAATAATGAGGCCATCGTAGCCGGCGAATTTCAGTTCTGGTGCAAAGAACGATCCGATATTTGACGAACAAATGGATTCAGTCGGATAAGTCTGGGCTGCTTTGCTTACCGCAGACATTCTGCTCGACCCGGGAAATATAGTACCCTGCAAGGGGCCCGTCATGAAAATAAGCTCGTTTTCCGGGTCAAATGGTTTGACTTCGGGAGGCACATCTTCCCAATATATTCTGGTCGCTATCCCCCTCCCGCCGATATACTTGGGTACGTATTTCTCTATGGGGATTTCGGTGGTTTCGGAGCTAGTTAGATCGACTATAAGTATTCTGCCAGCAAATCCAAATGGCATGTCTAAACCTCCCTCACAACCGGGTAACCTGTCCAGGCTATTCCTTTATCGTCATGGACGTAGATGAGAGCTTTTTCGTGACAGAATTTCACACATTGTGGCTCCCCGCCGCAAAGGTCGCATTTAAGGGCTTTGCCGGCCTTACTGAATCTGATTCGGGATGGTGTGTATGGGCAGGCTTTTTCGCAATCATGACAGCCGATGCACGATGCTTGATCAACGACTCTCGCATTGGTGCTCTGGTCTATCTTCAGTGCACCCGTTGGACAATCCTGCAGACATGGAGCGTCAGGGCACTGCTTGCACAAGACTGGTTCAAACTCTACATCCATTGTGTTCGGTTTTGTCCAATCCTTGACTACAAGAATCCTTGAGAGTTCCGGACTAACTACCCCTTCATGGTAAAGCGAGCAGATTGCCTCGCATGTTCTACAACCAAGGCAATAGGCTTCATCAATACAAATTACCCCCTTAGACGAGGGTAGCTTTTTCCAGCGCTTTGCGCTTCGTCGTTGTCGTCCGGTTGTAGTCCCTGTGTTCTTCCCTTCCGCATCAGGCATATCCACCCCCTTTTATTGCTGCCGTTGATCCTGGGTCTTTTTTTGATTTGATAAGATATTACTTTTTCAAGGTGGAAGTATAAGGTGAACGACCTTGTGTGTCAATGAAATAATGATTTGGCGAAAATAGGGCCGGCCCACGAACCTATTCCACCTTCAGCCGACCGTGTTTCTTGATGTGCTCGACCAGCCCGCCGTCGCCAATAATAGCGCGCATTACCGGGGGCAGGGACTGGGCCGTCATTGCCTGGCCGGTCGTGAGGTTCTTCACTGTGCCTGCGACCAGGTCAATCTCGAGTTCATCCCCATCCTTTATCTGATCCGTATCAAGGATCAGAGCTGGCAGCCCGGAATTGACCGCGTTGCGGAAAAAGATGCGGGCAAAGCTTTTGGCCAGCACTGCCCCAATGCCGGTGAGTTTGATTACGATGGGCGCCTGTTCACGGCTGGAACCCAACCCGAAGTTCTCTCCGGCCACCAAAACATCGCCCGCCTTCACATTGAGAGGAAACTCCGGCCTGATCTCCTCCAGACAGTGTTTGGCAAATTCAGGCAAATTGCTTTTCAAGTGGAAATAACGCCCCGGACATACATCGTCCGTGGTGATGCCATCCCCAAATCTCCAGGCTTTTCCTTTGATATTCATAATTGAACCTCATCCTTCCTGGTTATAAAAATTCGCGAGGGTCCGTTATTTTACCGGTAATCGCGGTGGCAGCAGCGGTTGCCGGCGATGCCAAGTAAATGATGCCTTTGGGGTTCCCCATACGTCCCTTAAAGTTCCGGTTCTGGGTTCCCACGCAAACCTCTCCATCCCCGAGAATACCTCCTTGTATGCCTACACAAGGACCGCACCCGGGCCCCGAAATAATCGCCCCTGCCTCAATGAGGGACTGGAGGGTTCCATCTTGCATAGCGGCAAGCTGAACCCTTCGGGAACCGAGGGCGACGATGAGCCTTGTTTCCGGGTGGACGCGGCGGCCTTTCAGGATGCGGGCAGCAATTTGAATATCCTCCAGCCCGCCGTTCGTGCAGGTGCCGATGAATTCCTGGGCAACTCTCACATCCCCTACTTCCTTGACAGCCTTGATATTTTCCACCAGGTGGGGACAGGCGACGGTCGGCTCCACCTGGGAAAGATCAAGCTCCCATTTGCGCGCGTAGAGCGCATCAGGATCAGGGTTGAGCTCCCGGAAATCTTTCCCCCTATCATGCTTTTTGAGAAAAATCCGGGTCTGCTCATCTGAGGGGAATATTCCTGCCTTGGCGCCACACTCCACGGCCATATTCGAAATCGTGGCCCGGGCTGTGATACTGAGCTTGGCCAGGGCTGGCCCGAGAAATTCCAGGACCTTGTAAGTTGCGCCGCTTGAACCGATCTTCGCGATCAAATTAAGCACAAAATCCTTACTGTAAACGCCTGGAGCTAAGTTCCCGTGAAGGAAAATCTGGAAAGATTCTGGCACCAGCATCCAGGTATAACCGAAGGCCATGGCCACCCCCACATCAGTCGAACCCATCCCCGTGGCAAAGGCGCCGAGAGCGCCGCTGGTCACGCTGTGGGAATCAGCCCCGATGACCACGTTGCCAGGCCTGGCATATTCTTCGATAACGATCTGATGCGCGACCCCCCCTCCGACGTCTGAAAGGATGGCCCCCGTTCGTTTGCAGAACTCCCGAAGGAGCTCGTGGTCATTGGAAAACTCCATTCGGGGGCTGGGGACGGCATGATCCATCAATATGGCACTCCTTGAAGGGTCATATAGTTTTTCAATCCCCATCGCTTTCATCTGCCGAACCATAAGAGGCCCTGTTCCATCGTGGGCATAGACGAAATCCGCCCGCACGGTTGCAAATTCTCCTGGTTTTACATCGTGGTCCGCATGGGCGCTCAGAATTTTTTCCGCCAGCGTTTTTCCCATAGAGTAACCCCCTTTCATACTATTGGGCTATAAATCTCTTCGTTGCTCATGGCTTTTCTCCTTATGAGCGGAATAGCATAGAGCATTCGTCATATTAACTGTAAAAGTCAAGTTTTGGATAGACGGGCTTCTTTTTGTGCTGCAGGGTGAATTCATAATGATACTTGGGTACCGGCCAGCCGTGCCGCCTTCTTTCTCCAAGGTTATAGACGGTGCTGTATTTCTTTTGCTCGAAACCCCGGTTCGCATAAAAAATGTCTTCTTCCAAGGGGGAGACCTCGATGGCACCCGCTCTCACGGCATCTTCGATGATCTGAAGGCCCTTCTCCGTCCTTACGATTACACCATTCCAGTGGGGCACCTTTCGGTTGCGCCCGGGGTCAAAGATTTCGCCCAGCGATATATCCGCCAATTCTGCGCTGAAATCGCAACACATCCGGCAACGCTCTTTCATGATGAGGTGAGAAACACTCCTCCTCAGCTCATTTGAAATGGTGATCTCCTTTCCGTCATGCGTGAGGATCTGGATATTCTGTGAATCTTTGCCACCACGATATTCGAAACGTTTGATTTCTTCCAAGGAAATGTCGGAAAATTTCTGGATCACATGCTCCGTTGCTCTATACGACTGATTGGATCCGCAAAGGATCCCCAGGGACAAAACAATTTTCTCCGCCCCTTTTGACCCTTTTCCATAAGCCTGTAACTTCCGGATGCCGTGAATATGGCACGGAAGCCCAACAGCTGCAAGGCGGTCGCCTCCAACTGCGTCCTTCAAGGCCATATTATTTGGGCAAATCGTATATTTCGACTGGGCCCCTGCGATGAACTGCGCCCTTGTCCTGGCAAGAATCGGTTTCACTCTCCACGGTTTCTGTAAATCCATCATAGAGACAAGAGCTCCGTCGATCCTTCCTTGCTCCAGGAGGTAGATGAGTAACGCCGTAATCAGGCCGCCGCTGGCGCCCGCATGCCGTACCTCGGGGTCTTTGGCAAACCCTTTAAGGAAGGCTCTTGATACTCCCAAAAGCTCATTGGATCGAGTTCGCACCTCACCAAAGACCTCCTTCTCCAATTGCAGGAGCGGGATATCCTCCCCTGGACAAACCGAGTAGCAAATGCCGCAGGTTGTACAGGAACCTTTCAAGACCGGTTCTTCCAGGTCAAAATCAAATTGAATAGCTCCTGCAGGGCAAACCCCCACACAAGTACCACAACCCGTGCATAGCCCCTTTTTTATTACCTTTTTATGGAGATTCAAAAAGCCATTTTTCCTCATCCATCACCCCCGTCAAGATTTTTAACGTTCCCAGCCTCACCCATATCACTACCCCGACGCCAGCAGTTCTTGTGTCTCAGTGTTAAGACTTGTCTTAATCCATGACTATGTTGTACTTCTCACTCAGAACCTTTTTGATGAATGCGACTACCTCTGGACGTGCCGAAATCCCATCTAAGTAAGTACGGGCGAGTGGTTCACCGACAAGATGACGACCACCTGGCTCTATTTTCTTCGATTCAGCAAGAAATTCCGGATCTTTCACCATCTCGACGGCTGCCTTTCTGTAAACATTAACGATCTCCGCCGGTGTTTTCGGAGGGAAGAGAAGTAACCTGCCGAAGGTACGGCCGGCCACCATTACTTTGTACATATCCCAGGCAGGTCCGGAAGGCGCTTTTCCATGGATTTGCTCATAAATCTCTGGAGTTGTAGGAATGTCCGGAACATCCCTGATGACATTTCCTTTTTCATCCAATATCCCGCTCTGAAAGATCGGCACAGCCTGACCTCTTTCTAAATAAGGGCCCATAGAACTCCTATATGAAACCGAGCTCGCAACAGTTAAATTAATTTCTCCGGCCAGAAATGCAAGGCGTCTTGCAGCGTCGCCTGGGTATCCCCAAACCTCCTTTTCGAAATGAATCCTCAATAGCTCCTTGGCGCAAACAAAACTAAAGCCAGTACCTCCCGATGGATCTTCGTTGCCACAAATCACACCTTTGCCTGTCAATAAGTCCTTGGGTTCCTTGATGACGCCTGGCCTGGCAAAGAAGACGGTGCCGGTCGCGGAGACAAGGATAGGAATCATCTCCTCCAGCTTGAAATCAATTCCCTTGGGTCGCACCAGGTTCTGGATGTTTGCCTTCCCATCGGTTATCACAATAGTTAAGCCATTCGGTTTTGCTGCGTACGCATAATTGACGCCGATTATCGCTGCAGCCCCTGCCATGTTCCGGACCACGATGGCAGGGTTTCCAGGAATGAATTTGCCCAAATATCTGCTTATCAGGCGCGCATTTATATCGGTTCCCCCACCAGCGAAAATAGGAACCACAAGGACGATCACCTTTCCCTTGAAATTGGGAGCGGCCTTTGCCTCTCCCAGCATGCCAAATAGCAAAGCGACAATTATGACCATTAACAGTAATCCTCTCCCTTGAGAAAAAATATTCCTTTTCATCTTGGCCTCCTTTCACGAAAGAATTTGATGGTCGTTACTTATCACTTTCCCTTTTGATAACGATTTCCTTCGGAGTAGTCTCCGCATCAAATTAGCGGCGGGAAGATCGCCAGTACGAAAGAGGAAGTGAGCGTGACTCGGCAAAAATGCCCGGGCGTGGCAAGCCGTCTTCCTTTCCAACGGCGGAACTCTCCTTGTCCAACTGGGGCCTGGCAACTACATCAACTACCATAATCCTGCTAACGAGTTTCACTTTTGCGAGACCAGGCGGGAAGCTCACCCCCCTCCCAGGCAAACTTCTTATATTCAGCGATGATTTTTGCGATTCGCTCCTGAGGCCAGGATGGATCCCAGCCCAATCCGATGTCTTGGTTTACAAGGATGACATTTATGTTGGTTCGAGAAGGCTTGCCTTCAATGATGGTAAAGACATTGCACCCCCTGTCTTCCGACCGGCAGTCGTTACATTCGCCTGTTACGACACAGGGTGTCTTCCTTTTTCTCCCTCCCAATTCGACACTCCTTATTCGAAGATGATTGGGAGCGATGATATTTCTAGTCCGATGGAAGGCTTCATCCAGGTTTTGGACAATTTTGTTTATTCCAACGACAATAATTGAAAGGGGATGCCCCCAAAACATTCCGGCGACTCTATTGCCTGTCCCATCCACATTTACAAGTCTGCCATCCTGCGTTATAGCATTCGTCCCGGTAAGATAAACATCGCTGAGGGTAGCCTCGACCCTTAATCTCCACCGCTCATTATCTCCAATCTCGGCATTCACTCTTTTTGGTTGGAAGGGGTCTAAAATTATTGTTCCTCTTTCCTTCAAGGCTTGTAAAGTCCCTAACTGTCGGATGCCAGTGGAATCTCCGATTCCGACGATGGCATCCAGAGGGATCAAGGCCAAAATCTTCTGATTCGCTTCTTCATAATCGTT
>JASEIE010000017.1 GCA_030024065.1 Thermodesulfobacteriota bacterium | reverse complement strand
GGTCTTCGAATAGAACCGTAAAGGGTCTATAGAGATAAGATAGTTCTATCTCTAACAGATCGAAATCAAGCGCCCACAGAAAAATGCTCAACTATCGTATACCGACTGTTCCTGTCTACAAAGTGCCCAGAAATTCGAATTGGAAGCTTTTATTTCTTTATTCTCCTATAGTTAAAAAATGACGGCGTCATCTTCCGAGAAAAAGGGCAAGATATTCTATGGGTGGTGGATCGTAGTCATCAGCTCTATTCTCTCAACCTATGCATCGGGTATTTTCTATTACGGTTTCAGTACTTTTGTAAAACCCGTTAGTTAAAGGTCAGGTTGTGCCGGTTTTTCAGAGCGGGATTTTGGATGAAAACGGGAATGTTGTCAGAGAGCCAGCGGCTCCTGATGTTCCCACCGTCTTGGAGCTCTACAAACAGATCCATGGCAAAGATCCATCCGGACCTGTCTGGGAGGTTTACAAACTTATGGTGAAAACCCGGACCTACGGCAAGGCAATCGTCTTCCCGCCAGGAATCCCGCCGCAAGCTGCCGACCTACTTAGGAAAGCGGCTGTCAATATGGTGAAAGATGAGAAATTTCTAAAAGAGTCAGAGAAGATAAACCCAGGTGCTCCTCATTATGTGGGTGAAGCTTTTGTTCGTTCTTATCCGAAAGGAGTGACCGGCTCTCCAGAGGTGGTCAAGTTCATGAAGAAAGTTCTCGTTGAGAAATATGCTGTGGTCGTCGACTAGGCGAGCGCTGTGCCTGGGATTAAGCGAAGGTAGAAATTTCCCTGAAATATCGTCATATTAAATTTTGGGAGAAGGAGGTTAAAATGGGAAGAAAGATTTTTTCTAGTGGGCGAGGGATTCTGCTAGGGGTTGTTGCGATCGGTTTGGTATTTGGAGTGCTGGCAAACGTAAAAGCTGCTCCGAGCGGCCCTTACTTTCAGAAAAAGGTGATCATCTTTGTGGTACCGTTCCCAGCCGGGGGTGGGACAGATGTCTGGGGACGGATGATTGCCAGGTATCTCGGTCAGTACATCCCAGGGAACCCCAAAATCGTTATTCGAAACATGCCAGGGGCTGGAACTATTATCGGTGGAAATACCGTTTGGAACTCAAAGCGCAATGGGTTAACCGTCCTTGCCACTTCGGGAGGCGTCGTCATGGAAAACATAACGCGACCCAAAGGGATTGAGTTCAAGTTACAAGAGATGTATCCGATGTATTCATCTCCCATAGGCCTGGTTTACTTTGCAAAGGCTGGCCTTGCCAAAGAGCCCAAAGATGTCTTTACGGCCAAAGGACTGATCTTCGGCCATATGCCTCCGACTGGCGGTGTATCAAGCGGTTTTGTTTGGGCCAAGGAGCTCCTCGAATTCCCAACTGAAAAGATGATCCTGGCTTATAGTGGAAGTGGCGATACGCGGTTGGCTTTTCTCTCCGGGGAACTCAATTGCACTGGTGACAGCACATTCGGTTACAATGCAGCTATGAAACCCTATGCAGATAGGGGCGAGATTGTGCCGATCTTTCAGAGCGGGATGATGGATGAAAATGGAAATATTGTCAGGGAGCCAGCGGCTCCAAATGTTCCCACGGCGCCTGAGCTTTATGAGCAGGTCTATGGCAAAAAGCCTTCGGGACCGATCTGGGAGATATACAAACTTGTGGTGGGGAGTCGCACGTATGGGAAGTGCATTGTGCTTCCTCCGAAAACACCGCCGGAACTTTTGGATATTTATAGAGAAGCAGTAGCCAAGATGGTGAAAGACCCTAAATTTCTGGCAGATGCGGAAAAAGAAAATCCCCAAGCCCCCCATTTTTTTGGTAAGGCGCTGGCTCAGGTTTATCCGAAAGGAGTGTCGGCTCCTGCAGATGTCGTTGAACATATGAAAAAAATTTTGTGGGAGAAATATAAGGCGCGCTTAGAATAGACAGGTTACATGTCTAAAGCAGATCTATTTTAGTGAAGCTCCCCGGCCACAGGCCGGGGCTTCCCGGCAATGTAATAGCAATTTATATTGTGCCCCTTGACCCCGCGCACAGCGCGGGGCTTGCGGGGCACGTTCCGGTCAAATTTAGTAATACCTGAATTCTGTGGAGGAAATGAAATGGCTCAAAATATGGCTGACAGAGTGACCTTAATGGCTTGTGGAGATATAGGGCCGGTAATCAAACCGGTTGATCAGTTTGCTGAGCTTGTTACACCTGTTCTTCAACAGGCAGACATTCGGTTCGGACAGTGTGAACGCATCTATTCGAAGAGAGGATGGCGTCCCAGGTTTGCCCTGGGACCGGGTGGAGATCACAGTCGTCTCGACCCGGAGATGGCATCCATCTTCAAGAAAGTTAATTTTAATGTTGTCTCCCTTGCGAGCAACCATACAATGGACTGGGGGCCTGAGCCTGTGCTGGACACCATTGAGCTTTTCAACAACATGGGGATACAGGTCGTAGGGGCTGGGAAAGATAGTGAAGAGGCATGGCGTCCTGCCATGATCGAGCGGAATGGAGTGAAGATAGCAATCTTATCCTACTGCTCGGTTTTGCGAGACGGACAGGCTGCCGCCACAGACAAGGCGGGCGTGGCGCCAATGCGTGCTCACACGTATTATGAGCCTTATGACTATCAGCCCGGCGCTCCTCCGAAGATGATCACCGTTCCTTTTGAGGAAGACCTGACCGTTTTACAGGAAGACATTCGGCGAGTGAAACCGAAGGTGGATGTCGTCATCTTATCTCTTCACTGGGGTGTCCCCTACCTCCAAAAGGTGATTGCAAAATATCAGCCCGAGGTTGCCCACGCGGCCATTGATGCCGGAGCCGATCTCATCCTGGGACACCATGCCCATCTCCTGAAAGCAATAGAGGTCTACAAAGGGAAGGTATGCTTTTACAGTATCGGCAACTTTCTTACGACCGGTCCTTCCGGAGTTCGTGAATCCTTTCGATGGAATCTATACTGGTGGAAGATGGAACCGGATACGTTGTACAAGTTTCCGGTTGACTCGAAGAAGACAATGATTGCCAAGGCAGTGGTGAGCAAGCGGGGTGTGGAAAGAGTTTCTTTCCTACCTGTCCTCATTAACAAGCAGGCCCAGCCGGAGGCGCTGAAACGGGGGGATGAGCGATTTCAGGAGATTCTTCGGTATGCGGAGTGGGTGTCGGATCAGGTTCCCCACACCTTCAGGGTAGAGGGGGATGAAATTGTAGTCGAAACTTGATCCTGATACTTCGATGCAGATCCATAACCAAAGCAGAGAAGAAGGAGGAGTGAAATGAAAAGAAAAATTTTTTCTCTTGGGCGCGGGTTCCTGTCAGTAGCCATTGTGACCGGTTTCCTGTTGGGTGGGTTGGCAGATGTGAAGGCCGCCCAGCCAGGCCCCTCTTTTCAGGGGAGAGTCATTACCTTTGTGGTACCTTTTACCGCCGGGGGCGGATCCGATATCTGGGGGCGAATGATTGCCAGACATCTCGGGCAGTACCTTCCCGGAAAGCCTAATATCGTTATTCGAAACATGCCAGGGGCTGGAAATCTCATCGGCGGGAATCACGCATGGAGCTCAAAAGCCAACGGGTTAACTTGTCTTATTTCCTCAGGAGGTCTCATAACGGCGAACATTATAAGGCCCAAAGGGATTGAGTACAGGCTGGAAGAGATGTATCCGCTTTGTTCATCCCCAAGCGGCCTGATTTACTATGGAAAGCCTAACCTGATCAAAGAGCCCAAAGATATCTTTACGGCCAAAGGACTGATCTTTGGCCATATGCCTGCTACGGGAGGGACCTCCAGTGGTTTTATCTGGGCAAAGGAGCTCCTGGGATTTCAAACCGAGAAGATGATCCTCGCTTACGGGGGAAGTGGGGATTCGAGAATGGCTTTTTTACAAGGGGAAACCAATCTCTGTGGTGAGAGTGTATCCGGTTATACTACGGCTATGAAATCCTATGTCGAGAAAGGTCAAGCGGTGCCAATCTTTCAGACAGGGATACTGGATGAGAATGGAAATGTAATGAGGGACCCAGGAGCTCCAGACGTTCTTACGGCTGTTGAGCTTTATGAACAGGTCCATGGAAAAAAGCCTTCAGGACCTGACTGGAAGGTTTATCGGCTTGTGGTAGGTGGCCGCACATTTGATAATTCACTTCTCCTTCCCCCAAAAATCCCAAAGGACATTGTGGACCTTTATGGAGAAGCGATCCCAAAGATGCTGAAAGATTCGAAGTTTATTGCTGAGGCGGATAAGATCACTCCCAAGGCTCCCTATTCTTATGGGAAAACCCTGGTCAAGATATTTCAGGAAGGGGTTGCGGCTCCTCCCGATGTTGCTGAATATATGAAACGAGTTTTAAAGGAGAAATATCAAGTCGTCTTAGAATAGAAGATGCTTAATTCGGTTCAGTGTTCAATCGACTCATTGAGGTTGAGACGTCTATTATAGGTTTACAGGAGGGAGTCATGAATGAAACAAGAGATTTGGTCGATTTCGCATTAAGCATGAAGTATGAGGGATTACCTGCGGAGGTGAGAGAAACGGCGAAGCTATGTGTGTTGGATACTGTAGGAGTGGCGCTCTATGGAAGCAAGATGCCATGGAGCAAGATCGTAGCGGAGTATGCCAAGGAGGCCAAGAGCGTTGGGGAGAGTGGAGTGTGGGGACAGGGGTGGAAGACCACTGCCGCGTTGGCAGCTCTGGCCAATGCAACCAGTGCCCATGGTATTGAGATGGATGACCGAAGTGCCCTTTTTGACATTCATTGCGGAGCCGCTGTGATTCCTGTTGCCATCACCGTTGGGGAGAAGACTCAGGCCAGTGGCAAAGACATGATAGCCGCAATCGCAGCCGGATATGAAGTGACCTATCGGCTTTGCGAAGCACTGCTCGGCTGCTGCAGGCAGCGCTTTTACGGATCGCCGATTAAAAGCCTTTTTGGTGCTACAGTCACGGCAGGAAAGTTACTTGGCCTCAATAGCAGTGAACTGCTCAATGCCGTGGGGATAGCGGGGTCCATGGCTTCGGGGCTTCGAGAGTGGTCGAGTGACCCCAAGGGCACCATGATCAAGCGATTTAATGGAGGAGGCTGGCCAGCACACAACGGGGTGATGGCAGCGATCTTGGGACAGAAAGGTTTGACCGGGCCTGCGACGATTCTGGAAGGTGACCAGGGCGTCTGCCGTGCCTTTGGTATTGAAAAAGAGCCGCGGATAGGAAAGTTGACCGAAGGCTTGGGTGAGCGTTATATGATTATGATGCGAGAGGTCAAGCCTTATGGAACCTGTGGGGGCCTCCAGTGCGGTGTTGAAGCAGTGAATGAGATCAAGTCAGCTATCCATGTGAAACCTGAACAAATCGAACGTATCGATATCGGTTGCTCTGTGAAGGTGCGTGATATGCATGACAGTAAACATCCCCAGAGTATTATGGCGGCCCAATATAGTCTGCCCTTTGTCAGCGCTTATGCTTTCTTCGAAGATCTTTCAGATCCTGCGGTTTGGGATGAGAGTATTCTTAACAAACCAGAGATCGTATCATTGGTCCAGAAGGTGAACATATCCATTGATGAAGAGTTGGACAAGATCTATCGAGAGACTAATGATTATGGTGGCATCAAAATGACAGTTCGACTTAAGGATGGTAAAGAGCAGAAAACCCAAGTCCGTTATTTTAGAGGACAGATGGAGAGACCGGCTACCTTTGAAGATATCCACCGGAAATTTAACGTGCTGGCTGGTCATGTATGCTCTAAGGAAAGGCTTGACGAGATTGCTGGGCTCGTTGACAAGCTTGAAGAGATGAAGAGTCCAGCCCCTCTGGGCGAGGCATTGACGCGGTCTTAAGCTCTAAAGATCTAACAAAGAAGAGTCAGGCAAAGGAATCTAATCTTTCTAACTTGCCCTTAAATCTAAAATTACGTTTCATGGAAATGAACCAGCCATGGGAATGACGATTGCTGAAAAGATATTAGCCAGCCATTCTGGGAAAGAATATGTGAGGCCTGGTGAATATATATGGGCTTACGTTGATGGGACACATTTTGCGGCACATCACATCACGAGAATGGATGAGTACAATCTGGAGAGGGTTTTCGATCCAGACCGCATCTATGTCGTAGACGACCATTTGTCCCTTCCCCCAAGCATAGCCGTGGCCAATGCAATAGTAAAAGCACGCCAGTTTGTTCGAAAATGGGGAATCAAAAACTTTTTCGAATATGGGCGTCATGGTGTCCAGCATGAACTTTTCCCCCAGCATGGTTATGTGTCACCCGGAGACCTGATCGCTAGCCTGGATTCACATACCACGAGCGCTGGCTGCTTCAACGTAGCCTCTTGTCCAATCTATGAGGAAGTGCCTTATGTTGTCTCGACAGGAAAATTGTGGTTTCGCGTTCCGCGTAGTATTAAGTTTGTATTAGAGGGAGAATATCCTGGTCCGGATAAATTTGTGGTTGGGAAAGATATTATTTTACGAATTTTAGTAGAATACGGCTCCGAGATTGGCCTTTACAAATCCGTGGAATTTCATGGGCCAGTGGTCCGCCAAATGAGCATGGCTAGCCGATTTACGATTGCCAACATGGGCGTAGAACTCGGAGCCAAGTTTGCCATTTTCCCATGTGACGAAAAGACATTAGAGTATCTCAAAGACAAAATGAAACGCCCGCCCCATCCCGTCTTTCCAGACCCCGATGCTACCTATGAGGCTATTTATCCATTGGATGTGACCGACATGTCACCCTATGTGGCTTGTCCTCCCGATCCTACCAATGGCCTCCCCGCCGAGAAGGTGGAACCTGAACGAATCAAAATTGATCAAGCCTTTATTGGTTCTTGCACCAATGGCCGGGTAGAGGATTTTCGAATGGCAGCGAAGATCCTGAAGGGAAGAAAGATCCACCCCGATGTACGCCTTATCGCCACGCCCGCATCGCAGCAGATTTGGTATCAATGCTCGAAGGAAGGGATCTGGGATATCTTCAGTGAGGCAGAGGCTGTTATTACTCACTCCACCTGTGGTATTTGTTGTGGATATCACTTGGGACTGCTGGGTGACGGGGAAGTCAGCATTTCGTCCACCAATCGAAATTTTGAGGGTCGCCAGGGAAGCTCAAAAGCTTCTGTTTACTTAGCAAATCCAGCAACCGTAGCCGCTTCAGCGGTGACAGGCTACATCACGGATCCCCGCAACTTTCTGTAGAGTTGCAGAAGGGACTGCATTTCTGAAACGCGATAAGTAAAGAAGGAGAAACGTTGATATTTGAAGGTAAGGTGTGGAAATTCGGTGATCGAATTGATACTGACCTCATGATGCCTGGAAGCGCTGTCATGGCAAAGCCAGGGATTTCCGACGCGGAAGCCTCCAAATACTGCATGAGTTCCAATCGTCCCGGTTGGGCCACGCAAGTGCAAAAAGGGGATCTCATCATAGCGGGCTTTCATTGGGGTATTGGCTCCGGACGGCCGGCAGCCCGTTTGTTCAAGGCGCTTGGTATCAGCGTCATCGTTGCTGACTCCATGTCCCGTCTTTTTTTCAGGAACGCCGTGAACATTGGCCTTCCAGTGCTCATCTGTGATGGGGTTTCCCAGAATTTTGATGAAGGAGACCTTGCCAGGGTCAATATAGAGACAGGAGAGGTAATCAATTTAACCCAAAAAATTAAGATGCAAGGGGAAGCTTTACCCATGGGTAGCCCCCCTCTGGAGATTATTAAAACCGGCGGTTTAATCGCTTTCATGAAAAATGAAGAGGCAAAAAAGAAACATAGAGAAAAGGAGCAACAATGAGACAAGAACCTCTGAACACAGTGACCTTAATGGCGGGCGGGGATATTGGCCCCGTGATTAAACCGGTAGATCAGTTTGCCGAGCTCATTGCGCCTGTTCTTCAGCAAGCAGACATCCGGTTTGGACAGTGCGAGCGCACCTACTCAAAACGCGGGTGGCCTCCTCGATACGCTACGGTTTCAACAGGGATGAATACTCGTCTTGACCCGGAGATGGCATCGATCTTCAAGGCCGCCAGGATTGATGTGGTTTCTCTGGCAGGCAATCACACGATGGAGTGGGGGCCTGAGGCGTTAGAGGACACGATGGAAATGTTTCACAGCATGGGCATGCAGGTCGTAGGAGCAGGAAAAAATGAGAAGGAGGCAAGGAGTCCTGTGGTGATCGAGCGGAACGGAGTGAGGATCGCGGTTCTGGCCTACTGCTCCGTTTTGCGAGATGGACATGCTGCTGGGCCAGACAAGGCGGGTGTGGCACCGATGCGGGCTCACACATACTATGAGCCCTATGACTTTCAGCCCGGTGCTCCTCCCAAAATGATAACGGTTCCTTTTGAGGAGGACCTGGCAGCCATGCAGGAGGACATTCGGCAAGTGAAGGCACAGGCAGATGTGGTCATTTTATCCCTTCACTGGGGTGTTCCTTATATCACCAAGTTGATTGCTACCTATCAGCCCCCGGTTGCCCATGCGGCCATCGATGCCGGAGCTGACCTAATCCTGGGACACAATCCCCATCTGTTGAAAGGGGTTGAGGTTTATAAGGGAAAGGTATGCTTTTACAGTATTGGTAACTTTCTCACCACCGGGTCACGTGGGCATCGAGTTCCTTTCGAGTGGAACCTTTACTGGTATGAAATGGAAGAGGACAGTCTGTACCGGTTCCCAGTGGAATGCAAGAAAGCGATGATTGCTAAGGCTGTGATGAGCAAGCATGGTATAGAGAGGGTTTCATTTTTGCCTGTATTGATCAACAAACAGGCCCAGCCAGAAGCTCTGAAAAGGGGGGATAAACGATTTCAGGAGGTACTCGAGTATGCAGAGTGGGTATCGGATCAATTTCCACACACATTCGTAGTAGAGGGGGATGAGATCGTAGTTCAAAGCTCGTCCTAAAGAGTTTGATCCTTCCCTAAGTGGTGATCTCTTCAGCAATTAAGAATATAATGGATTATCAAAATTGAAAGACATAACATAGACTAACAGGAGGGAGTCATGGACGAAACAAGGGATTTAGTCGAATTCACAACACGCCTTCAATTTAAGGAATTACCTGCAGAGGTTATTGAGACAGCGAAACTATGTGTGTTAGACACAGTAGGCGTAGCGCTTTATGCCAGCCAGATGGAATGGAGCAAGATAGTGGCGGAGTATGCCAAAGAGGCCAAGTGTGTTAGGGAGAGTGTAGTTTGGGGACAGGGTTGGAAGACGTCTGCCCAGTATGCGGCTCTGGCCAATGGGACTTGTGCCCACGGGATCGAGATGGATGATCGAAGTCTGAATTTGAGCATCCATTGCGGGGCTGCCGTTATTCCAACGGCCATAGCCTTATGGGAAAAAACTAAAACCAACGGCAAAGAATTGATAGCCTCGATCGTAGCCGGATATGAAATGGGTTATCGGCTTGCTGCTGCCTTAGAGGGTTCGTGTCGGCACAGGTTTTATGGATCACCCATCAAAAGCCTTTTTGGTGCCACGGTTACCGCAGGCAAATTACTGGGTCTGGATGACCAGAAGTTGCAAAACGCCATGGGGATTGCAGGCTCTATGGCCTCAGGGCTTCGAGAATGGTCGGAAGATCCTAAGGGAACCATGATCAAGCGTCTGTCAGGGGGAGGTTGGCCAGCGCAAAATGGGGTGACAGCCGCACTGTTGGCCCTGAAAGGGCTGACCGGGCCGGCGACCATCCTGGAGGGTGAACGGGGCGTTTGCCGTGCTTTTGCCATTGAAGAAAAACCGCGGGTAGAGAAGTTGACGGAAGGCCTCGGTAAGAAGTATTGGATCATGGAGCGTTGCATCAAGCTGTACGGGGCGTGTGGGCTTCTTCAGGCCGATGTTGACTGCGTGAACGAGATGAAGTCCATCCACAAGGTCAAACCTAAAGAGATCGAGCGCATTAGTCTGGGCTGTTCTTTTAAGACCTTCGATATGCACAATAGTAAGCAACCCCAAAGCATCATGGCAGCGCAATACAGTCTCCCTTTTGTCACGGCCCTCGGATTCCTTGCTGATCTAACCGATCCTTCAGTATGGAATGAGAAGGCACTTACAAGGGCAGATGTAAAGGGACTCATGCAAAAGATCGATATGTACATGGATGACGAACTGGAGCGGATATATCGAGAGACAAGTGATGATGGGGGGACCAAGATGACCGTAAAACTGAAGGACGGACGGGAGTTTAAGAACTGGTATCGATACTCCAAGGGAACCTTAGAATACCCCGCAACCCCTGAGGATATTCGCCGTAAATTCGACGTGATGGCTGGACATATATTTTCTAAAAAGAGGGTTCGAGAGATTTCCGACCTCGTCAATCGACTTGAAGAATTAAAAACGCCAGCGAGCCTAAGCAAAGCACTGATGTAACCGCGTGGGCGAGGATCGAGAGAGAAAGAAAGCCGAATTCCAAATGGATTTCAGGGAAAACCGAAAACTTTGAGAATGTCCAAACATCAGGGAGGTAACCATGAAGGATAAAATTTTAGAGGAGCGAAAACTTCCTTTACAGGGAGTGATCGTCCTGGATTTAACCCGTGCCACAGCTGGCCCCCTGGGAGCTCAACTGCTCGGGGACATGGGAGCCACTGTGATAAAAATTGAGGTGCCTCCTCAAAAACAAAAACAGACGAGGGGGATAGACTCAAGAGAAAGCCTTTACCAGCGTTACAGCTGTGGAGAGTTTGATATTCATTTCCTAAGTATTAATCGGAATAAGAAAGGCCTAACCTTGGACCTTTCCTCAGACCGAGGAAAGGAAGTTTTTCGAGATTTGGTGAAAGCGTCCGATGTGGTTTATGAGAACTTCAGGCCGGGAAGTATGAAGCGCCTGGGTTTGGATTACGAGAGTCTGCGAAAGATCAATCCCAAGATTGTTTATTGTTCACTGACAGGATACGGAGATTCCGGTCCGCTTCGAGACCTACCCGCTTTTGATGTCATTATTGAAGCCACGAGTGGTTTGCTGAATGCGGTGAGCTACATCGATCCAAATGGAAATTATCATTGGCCTGCTATTGCCATGGCAGATCATCTGGGTGGGATATGGTCTGTCCTTGCGATTGCGGTAGCACTTTTTCAGCGTGAATGTACAGGAGAGGGCCAACACCTGGACATCGCCATGCAGGATGTGGCACTTCATTTTCTTTCATACCGGGCCACCGCCTCAATTAATTTTGACGAGTTTGAAGATGTGGCAAAGAAATTACTATGGGGGGTGTTTCGGGCAAAGGACGACTACATCGCCTTGGCTATCCATCGGGAGCAGTTCTGGCAGGAGTTCTGCCGGATTGTGGGCCGCGAAGAATGGATAAAAGATCCTTCTTTTGACAGCCAGATCAAACGACAGCAAGGTAGGGAAAAACTGACGGAACTGATCAACAACGTCCTCTCGGAGAAAAAGGTTGAAGAATGGCTGCAAATTTTTGGGAACAAACTGCCAGCAGCAAAACTGAATTCTATAAAGGAAGCGCTCAACCATCCTCAAGCCAAGAGTCGAAACATGGTCGTAGAAGTTGATGTTGGCGGGGGAAAAAAGGTGAAACTGTTAGGCAATCCTGTAAAAGGAACAGGGATCAAGGGGGAGGTCTTTAATCCTCCGCCAAGGATAGGACAAGATACAGAAGAAATTCTTGAAAATCTATTGTCCTATTCAAAGGAAAAGATTGCCGAATTGAAAAAGGAAAGAGTCATATAGTTAATCTCATCGTCATTCTGCAAATCATGAGGAGGTGCCGCGCCTAAATGTCAGAGGACATAACTGAACAACTAGCTCATTTTGTTACGAGGATAAGCTATGATGAACTGCCTGCCGATTTGATCCATCGTATCAAGTGGATGTTGCTTGACACGATAGGTTGCGCCCTTGGAGGAATAAAAACCCCAAAAGCAAAAATAGCATTGGCGTTGGTTGAGGAGTTAGGGGGGTATCCCCAGGCCAGTATTATCGGAGGACCACGCACATCCTACGCCTCAGCCGCTTTCGTGAATGCTGAATTAATTAATGCCCTCGACTATGATTACAATGGACCTTTAGGGGGGCATGTTTGTCCCTATGTCGTCCCACCGTGCTTCTCCATTGCTGAGCGGCAAAATGCATCGGGAAAGGCCTTGATCCTGGCGCTCGCTCTGGCTCATGAGATCGGGGGAAGAATGCTCAATTCCCTAGCGCAACAAAAGATACCGAAAGATGGGCCACCCTATTACGAGGAGTGGCTGAGGTATTCTTTCTCATATAGCGTCTTTGGGGGTGTTGCAGGGGCCGGGAAATTACTCGGGCTTGATGTCGATAAGATGCGGAATGTTTTTGGTATTGCTGGTGCCAGTACTGCAGTGCCTGGAGGAATGAAGTGGGCGCGCACGGGCGGCCCAGCCATTATGTTGAAATTTGGTGCTTGGACAGGATGGATCTCGCAGTTGGCGACTGTGGCAGCGCTGGTTGCTGAAAAAGGCTTTACGGGGGATACGACCATTCTTGATGGAAAGTGGGGCTTCTGGCAGATGGTTGGTTCTCCTTTTTTTAAGGTTGATCATCTACTGAAAGGACTTGGGGAAATTTGGCATGCCGGTCGGGTGGAGTACAAGTTTTATCCTTGCTGCCGATGGAACCACGCTGGAATAGACGGCATTTGTCAGTTGATGCAACAAAATAGAATCAAGCCAGAGGAGATAGAAGAAATTGTGGTTAAAGGAGATTCACTTCTTCAAGCACCCAATCGAATGGGAAGAGAATTAAAAAGCTCCTTTGATATCCAGTTTGTGAATGCCTTCATATTTGGTCTGGCTCCTTATTTTGGCTTTAAACCGAGCCCTGCTTGGCAAACCCCGGAGATTTACAACCTACCTGAGATAAGGGCGATGGCAGAGAAGGTTAAAATTGATCTGCATCCTCGAGCCAATGAAATTATTGCGAGTAAAATCAAGGCAGGTCAAAAACCCAGTTTCCGAAACACCGTGGTTGAGATACGAGCACGAGGTAAAAAATTTGTTATTGAGGTGGAAGAGCCTCGAGGGGGTCCAGAAAACCCACCGACTGAGACCGAGCTTCTCGAAAAGTTCAGGAATAACATTCCCTTCTCCTGGCTGAAACAAGATAAGACGGAGCAAGTCATCGAGACCATATTAAAACTCGATGAGCTTGAAAGTGTAAGAGAATTAACCCAATTACTATCTATCGACCCATAGAACCTCTGTGGTTTGATCCATAGGAGTACGCTGAAGTCAAAAATAGACAAGTTTGAATAGACACCTAATTTAACCAAAGAGAGGAGACAGAAAATGACATTTACCCGTGATTTGGCTTGGCAGAGTATTGATCTGGCCTATCGTTCGAGCATTGCCTATCAGTTTGCCCGATATGCCCTCACCTTAAACTACGAACTGCTACCCCAAGAGGTAGTCCATGAGGCCAAACGGTGTTTATTGGATGCCCTGGGCTGCGCCATCGGGGGTTGGATTGCTCCTGCGCGACCGATGTGCGAAACAGTGGTAAAGCAGCTGGGGGGAGTAGAAGAAGCCACAGTCTTCGGCTCCGGGTTGCGAACCAATGCACATAATGCTGCGATGGTGAATAGCTTGATGGTCCGCTTTTTGGACTACAATGATTTAGGAGGTGGAGGACATAACAGCGATGCCATATCGAGTCTTCTTGCGGTCTCTGAGCGTGAAAAGTCCGGTGGCCTCGATTTGCTTCCCGCACTGGTGATCTCCTATGAGATAGGAGCCCGATTTAGGGAATCTGTGATCGGTCCGTCATTAGGGGAAAGGGGATGGACCGTTGATGTCCGGGCTGGATTAAATGTGCCTCCTGCTTTAGGCAAGTTGATGGGTCTCAATGAGGGCCAAATTGCCAATGCGATTGGTATCTGTGCAAGCCGCGGCCTTCCCATGGAAGTTTTGGATGCTAACAGGGAGGAGAATGTGATGGCAAAAAACCTCCGCTTCGGTTTTGTCGCGATGCACGCTATTTTATCCTGCATGCTTGCCAAGCAAGGCTTCACAGGTCCTGTTCGCGTTGTGGAAGGGGATTCAGGGATACGTCAGGTTTTACTGAAGGGAGACCTCGACCTTGACCGATTGGTTGATTTTAGCGGCTGGCGAATCCTTCGCACAGGACACAAAGCCCTATGTGCGAATGCCACTTCCCATGGGCAGATATTCGCAACGTTGGCCGTTGTGAAGGAGCATGATCTGATGCCCGAGGATATCCAAGCGGTCCGGATCAAGGTGGGTCCTCGAGAAGCCCGCCACACGACCTATGCTGGAAAGAAGTATCCGAGGAATGCAGAAACCGCAGATCACAGCAGCTTTTACGCCAATGCGATTGCGATAAAGGAGCGAGCCTTTGGTCCGGAGTCAATTGAACCCCACAAATTCACTGATCCTGTTGTGCTGGACCTGATTGAAAAAATTACGGTAGAAGCTGATCCCAAGATCCCGGATTATGGGTACCAGGCATCCTCGGAGATTATCACCAAAGATGGTCGTCGGTTTAAACATCACATTGAAAACCCTCACGGTTTAGGGGACGACCCTCTTACCGATAAAGAGATAGAAGACAAGTTTAAGGAGATGGCTTCAAAGTATATGGATGAGAGCCGGATACGGAAGATATTTGACACCGTCTGGAATGTGGAGAAAGTCCGTAATATGAACGAGCTGACTTCCTTGATGGTGTTTCAAAAGAAATGAAATAAATGAACCTGGGATGAAATTCATCAAAGACCCTTATCCATAAGGAGGGAGATATGAGAAAAAAAATATTTGTGTTTTAGTCATTTTCATGTTGTTGCTTTTTTCGGTAGGCATCCTGCCATGTGGACTTAGCGCAGCCATTGCCGCAAAAGAATCTTATTATCAAGGGAAGACTATCACGATCGTCGTTGGCTATGGAGCCGGTGGAGGCGCAGACATGTTTTCCCGTCTCATGTCCAGACACTTGGGCCGATTTCTTCCTGGAAATCCGAACTTGGTCGTTCGCAACATGTCTGGAGGGGATGGCCTCATAGCAGCCAACTACGCTTACAAATCGGCAAAGCCAAACGGGCTCACAGTGTTCACTTCATCGGGAGGCAACACGGGAGCTAACTACTTGAGACCCAAAGGGACAGAACACTATCTGGAAAAAATGATTCCTGTTATCTCCACTTCCCAGGGATCTGTTCTCGTGGTTAAACCGAACATCGGTATTAAGGAGCCCAAGGATCTATACACATGCACTGAATTGATCTTTGGCGGAACAGGCCCAGTAGGTGGCAGTGAAGCCCATTTCTTTTGGGCTTTCCAGTTTATGGGGCTACAGCTTAAGAAAGGAGTCTATGGGTATGAGAGCTCCGGGGCTGCACGGATGGGTTTTTTTTCGGGTGAGCTCAATACGAATGCAGCGACCACGATCAGCTATAACAACACCCTGAAGGCATATGTGCAGAGAGGCGAAGCATTGCCGGTCTGCCAGAGCGGCTTAGTCGATGCCAGTGGAAATATTGTTAGGGAGCCTGCTGCTCCTGATGTGCCCACCTATCCAGAGCTATACCAACAGGTGAAGGGAAACGCACCTTCAGGTATTGCATGGGAGGCTTATAAATTAGTGCTGGCTGGTTCCACTTACGATAAGACTCTATTGCTTCCTCCGGCAACACCGGAAGAAATAGTCGATATTTGGAGGAAGGCAGTTCTGGAAATGGTTAAGGATCCCAAGTTCCGTAAAGACGCGGATTTAATAAATCCAGGTGCTCCTTTAGTCGTGGGTGATGCGCTGGTCCGTGGTTATCCAAAGGCCGTCTCTGGACCTCCGGACCTGATCCAGCATATGAAGAAGACCCTGAGCGAGAAGACTGGTGCCCTTTAATAAAGGGATTCTTCGTCTTTCAAATGGGTTGATTATGGGGGATAAGCAATGGATAATACCCTGCAATTTCTGACGGATTACGCTACTTCTTTGACCTACGAAAAGTTACCTCAAGAGGCAGTGCACCAGGTCAAAAGACGAATCATCGACAGCCTGGGCTGTGCCATGGGGGCCTACTGGGCAGAACCATCGAAGATAGCCCGGGCTTATGCCTTAGAAGCAAAATCCAAGCCAGGAGCCACTGTCTTGGGCACCAGGCACAGCACTACCCCTGAGCTGGCAGCTTTTGCCAATGGGTCTATGGTACGTTACCTGGACTTCAGCGATACCAGTATGGCCATTGAGGCTGGACACCCCAGCGGCAACATCCCTGGGGTAATGGCAGCCGCAGAGTATGCTGGAGCCGACATTCGAACAGTGATTACAGGAATTGTCCTGGCTTATGAGGTGCAGGGAAGGTTCGGAGAGACAGCGCTTCTCCGTGATAAAGGCTGGGACGGTGTAACCTATGTAGCCATTTCCTCTGCCGTCGGTGCTGGTAAAGCTTTAGGACTCACCAGGGAGCAAATGGCCAATGCTCTGGCTCTTGCAGCCACTGCTAACGTTGCTCTTCGCCAGACCCGGGTGGGCACCTTGTCCATGTGGAAGGGATGTGCTGAAGCCAATGCCTGCCGCAACGGTGTGTTCGCTGCCTTGATGGCTGGCAGAGGCTTAACAGGACCAGAAGAGGCATTCGAAGGGCCCAAGGGATTTTTCAAACAGGTGACCGGACCCATAAAGTTGCCAACATTCGGCGGTAACGGAAAGCCCTTCAAAGTTGAGGATGCCAAGTTCAAATACATGCCCGCAGAATATCACAATCAATGCGCCGTTCAACCGGCCATAGAACTTCACAAAGCTCTGGGAGGGAAGGTTGACGATATTTTGAGAGTCGTCGTAGAGACCTATGATATTGCGGTTGATGCAACGGCTGACAGTCCGGACAAGTGGAATCCTACTACTCGGGAAACAGCAGACCATAGCCTACCCTACGTCCTTGCTGTAGCGTTAATCAGAGGCAGTCTCTGGCTGGATGATTTCAGCGAGGAAAAGATTAAAGATCCGAAAATCCGCGCCCTAATGCAGAGGATCGAGGTACGCAGGAACGCAGAGTTCACCAAGACTTATCCAGAGACCAACTGCTTCCGGATCGAGGTAATCACAACGTCCGGAGAAAAACACGTTAGAGAAGTCCGCTATGCCAAGGGACATCCTAAGAACCCCATGACTGACCAAGAGATCGAGGCAAAGTTCCGAAAGCTGGCAGAGCCGGTGCTGAAGTCATCAAGAATAAAACAGATACTGGAACGGCTATGGCACCTTGAAGAGGCAAGAAATCTTCGAGATGTTTTAACACTGTTTCTTATGAAGAGGATTTAATAGTTTTATTACATTCTTTGTGATCTCTGAGAAGTCACTGCAGATCAGTTCAATCCGTTTTTCCGCCCTGGCCCTGAGACTCGTTGGATCATATATCGATATTCGGGCGCATGCCTGTTCGGTGAGAAGAATTAAAAGGTCGATGAGATGTTGTTTATAATAATCCCCAAAAACTGGACAGAGGTATAAGGTGCATGTTAGCCTGCCATGACCGAGAAGGAGGAATGGCACGATGGGTAACATGCGGAGAGGACATGATGCTGCTTTTAAGGCCAAGGTCGCACTGGAAGCTGTGAAAGGAGAAAAGACCCTTGCCCAGTTGTCCAGTGAATTTGGAGTCCATCTATCCTAATCCTCGATTGAGTCAATCCACTCAGGAGCATAAGAGGTATCCCTATTTGCTGAGAGATGTGGTGATCGATCGGCCTGATCAGGTCTGGTGTGCGGATATCACCTACATTCGAAAGTTCTAAAGGAGGCGCAAGTGGTTATGAAGCAAGCGGCTAGCACTTTGACACTACTTGCTGGTGGGGATGTAGGACCCGTTGTCAAACCGGTGGATCGATTTGCTGAAAAAATAATCCCTGTGATAAGGCAAGCAGATATTCGCTTTGTGCAATGTGAACGCACTTATTCCAGACGCGGATGGCCTCCCCAATTTGCTTATGGCCCGCCCGGGCATACCCGTCTCGATACAGACATGGCGTCAATATTCAAAAAAGCCAAAATTGATGTGGTTTCGCTGGCAAGCAACCATGCCATGGATTGGGGACCCGAGCCTATGCTGGATACTGTGAAACTATTAAGCAGCATGGGCATAAAGGTCATAGGAGCGGGGAGAAATGAGAAGGAAGCCCGCCGGCCTGCTGTAGTAGAAAAAAAGGGTATTAAGATAGCCATCTTGGCTTACTGCTCGGTTTTGCGGGATGGACAGGCTGCTGGACCCGGCAAGGCCGGAGTGGCGCCTATGCGCGCACATACCTATTATGAACCGGGGGACTTCCAGCCTGGTTCACCTCCCAAAATTATAACTGTTCCTTTCGAGGAAGATCTGATGGCTTTGGAGAAAGAT
The DNA here is from genome assembly GCA_030024065.1 of Thermodesulfobacteriota bacterium. Next base: position 4,874 of record JASEIE010000017.1, on the reverse strand, counting down.
ATCAGGAGGGCCAAGGCGCATGCAGATGCAGTAATCCTATCTCTTCACTGGGGAGTGCGTTATATTCCGAAAGTAATTGCTACATACCAGCCACAAGTTGCGCATGCAGCCATTGATGCCGGGGCTGACCTCATCTTGGGACACCATCCCAATGTTCTGAGAGGGATAGAGGTTTACAAGGGGAAGGTATGCTTTTACAGCATTGGCAACTTTATGACCACTGGGTCCCGAAGGCTCAGCGTTCCAACCGAATGGAATCTTTTCTGGTGGAAAATAGAGCCCGAAAGCCTATACAAGTTTTCGATCGAAAGCAAGAAGACTATGCTGGTTAAGGTATTGCTTAGCAAAAAAGGAGTGGAGCGAGTTTCTTTTCTGCCTACTTTCATAAACAACCGGGCCCAACCAGAATCTCTGAATAGGAAAGACGAACGGTTTCAGGAGATCCTCGATCACGTGGAGTGGGTATCGGATCAGTTTCCCCATAGGTTCAAGGTGGAGGGGGACGAAGTAGTGGTCCAAAGCTCGGTCTAAGCCGAGAAGCTGAAAAGGTTCAAGCAACTTACATCAAATTGTCTTCGAGAGGAGGGCCTACTGAAGGGAAGCCAAAAAGGCGGCCCGTTAGGAAAAACAAGTTGTGCCTACTCCGTGTTACGGTACTCGGGTGACCGCAGGTGCGAATGCTCGGAGTGATGGGGGTAGGGTATGAAATACGGTAGGATCGCTAGGAGCTTGGCTCACGAGTAGAGTTGGTCGGAAGTAGGGATAAAGAATGGCCGCTTCGTGTCAGGGTATTTCAATTTGTGGGGAGGTGCAAATTGAGATAAAGCAATAGAAAAAGACGTTTAGGTTCAAATCTCTATAGGGAGGAGGAAAACGAAAATGAGTAAACTTTGTTTCTTGTCGAGTCTGGTTGTGGTGTTGACTGGGGTAAGCCTCTTGCTGGGAAGTGCGCCGTCTCCTGCCGCGCCAACCGTCGAGAAGCCCTATTATGAGGGAAAGGTTATCACTGTTTGGGTACCCCAGGGTGCCGGTAGTGGAGATGACCCTTGGATACGTTTATTGGGCACGCACTTGAGGAGATATATTCCCGGAAACCCTAGCATAGTCATTCGTAACCAGCCCGCTGCAGGAGGCCTGGTTGCCTGCAACTCAGCGTGGGCATCAAAGCCCGACGGTCTAACTGTTTTGCTCTTGGGAGGAAAGACAAACCTGAATAACATTTTGCGGCCAAAAGGAATCGAGTATAAGCTCGAGGAAGGGTATCCCATCTTAGGCGAGGCAGACGGCCTCGTGTTGTATGCCAGGCCGGGCATGGTCAAGGAACCCAAGGACATCATGACGGCGAAGGGACTAATCTATGGCCATTCTTCTCCCACATCGGGTCCCGGATCTGCCTTCGTTTGGTTTAAGGAGCTCTTAGGATTTCAAACTGAAAAGGTTATCTGGGGCTACAAGGGCAGCGCGGATGCCTGGTTTGCCTTCATTTCTGGCGAGATCAACTTCAGTGGTGGCTCTACGGGGTCTTACAATTTTATCACGAAACCCTTTGCAGAGAAGGGCGAAGTTGTACCAATCCTTCATGGCGGACTGATCGGTGCCAAGGGAGATGTGGTGAAGGAGCCGGCAGCGCCGAACGTGCCCACGATCAAGGAACTCTACCAGCAGATATTTGGGAAAGCGCCTTCCGGGATTGCTTGGGATGTATGCCTACTACAGATAGGTCTGCGCACTCTTGGCAAGGGCATTGTCTTGCCTCCGCAAACACCCAAGCATTGTGTTGAACTTTTAAGCAAAGCAGCTATAGAGGTCACGAAGGATCCGAAGTTTGTGAACGAGGCAGAAAAATTAGGCCCCGGTGTGTTCCGTCTGGTCGGTGAAGACTTGGTTACTGCTTTCCGTCTGGGGGTTACGGCGCGTCCAGAGGTGGTCGAGTATATGAAGAAAGTGTACCTTGAGAAATACAACGTGCTTTTCCAGTAATCAATCGTCTCCCCGGCAGAACTAGATTCAAGAAGAAAATTAGGTCTTAACGCTGCTTACCTCTTTTGAATGGGTGGTTAGACTGGATGAGCTAAAGAGGCTGCAGGAAGACATCGGTAGAGTCAAGACACAGTCAGACGTGGTCATCCTGTCCCTTCACTGGGGAGTACATCACCTTCCCAAGGTGATTGCGACGTACCAACCCCAGGTTGCCCATGCCGCCATTGATGCCGGGGCTGACCTTATTCTGGGGCATCATGCCCACATCTTGAAAGCGGTGGAGGTTTACAAAGGGAAGGTATGCTTCTATAGCATCGGTAACTTCATGACGAGTGGTTCCCACTCGCGTCGTATTTCGTTTGAATGGAACCTCTACTGGTGGAATACGGAACCAGATTACATGTACGGGTTCTCAGTTGAAAGCAAGAAAACGATGTTAGCCAAGGTAGTGCTCAGCAGAAAAGGAGTGGAGCGAGTTTCTTTTCTGCCTACTTTCATAAACAAGCAGGCCCAACCGGAGGTCCTAAATCGAAACGACGACCGTTTCCGAGAGATATTAGACTATATGGAGTGGGTATCGGATCAATTTCCACAAGGTTCAAGGCGGAGGGGGACGAAGTAGTGGTCCAAAGCTCGGTCTAAGCCGAGAAGCTGAAAAGGTCCAAATGAAAATTCTGTATAAAATTTGGTCCCACATGTTAGGTTTTGCCGGTATAGATCCGCGTGGAAAGGAAGGTCTACCATGAATGAGACGAGGGAGTTGGCCTAATTTGCGAGCCGATTCAGATACGAAGATTTACCGGGTGCGGTGATTGATAAAGCGAAAGATCTGATTCTGGATTCGCTGGGAGTCCAGTTAGCTGCGTCTACAAAACCATGGAGCAAGATCGTATACAACTACGTCCGGGCGCGGAGTCGACCCTTCGGGAATTGTACAATTGTAAACTACGGAGATAGAACAGTCGCTGAGGCTGCGGCATTCGCAAATAGCTCCTTTGGCCACGGCTTTGAATACGATGATACCCACCGTCCCGGAGGCGGTCACCTCAGTTGTGTTGTAGTGCCTATCGCCCTGGCCCTGAGACTGATCAAGGGAGGATGCGGGTTTAAAGATTATACGGAAGAGAACGTCAGGGATTCTGCCGTCAGGGATATGTCTCGAAAGATAGAGGAGAAGTACGATAAGACGATGGAGATAGGTGGGGGACGGAAGCCGGCCAGGGTTGAAGTTAAGCTAAAAAATGGGACGACCTACGAAGCCAGGGTGGATTTCGCTAAAGGGTCTCCCGAGAACCCACTTACGAGGGAGGAACTTGAAGAGAAATTCCGAAACTTGGCCACAGTTGTCCTCTCATGTGAGAGAGCCGAAGCAATCATCAAAGCCGTGCGGGATTTAGACTCGATGGATGACGTCTCTATACTCGGGCGCATGCTCGTTCGGTGAGAAGAATTAAAAGGTCGATACGTTGTTGTTTAAAATGTATTTCTAGTGGGGAGGATCGAGATGAAAGAAATAAAGGGGATACAGGTGTTAGAAACCCTTGAGGAGATCGCTGACCCTAAACACACGGCTCTTGTGATAGTAGACATACAAAATGACAATGCTTCTCCCAAAGGGGCATTAGCATCAAGAGGCATAGACATCTCTGGCATTAGAGATATTATACCACGCATAAAAAAAGTTTTACATGAAGCTAGGCAACTCGGTCTGTTCATCATTTTCCTCCGGAGAACCAGATCCAGAGATGGCAGCCATGAGTCAGGCCCCATCCTGCGATTAGCTCAAAAGCGAGTATACACCAAAGGTTTATCAGAATATGAAATAGAGGGGACTTGGGGTAATGAGGTTCTGGACGAACTGGAACCAAGGCCGAATGAGCGACAGATCATCAAGTATCACTCAAGCGGCTTTATCGGGACATCACTCGACCTCATATTGAGGAATAGACGCATCAGCTCCGTTGTGGTTGTTGGTTTGGTGACTGAGGGATGTGTGTTGGCCACTGTGAAGGACTTAGAGCAGTATGGCTACTATCCCGTGGTCTTGAAGGATTGCGTCTGGAGCCACCGAAAAAACCTTCATGAAGCAGCACTTGCAATCATGTCTGAACGCTTGGACGTCGTGACCTCGGAAGAACTCTTGGAAGTATGGCATTCGGCTGGTAATCTTTAATATTGCTCCTTTTAAAAAAGGCCAAGTAATAACAAAGGGGAGAGAGGGAGAAAATTAAAAGCATTAGTATGGCTACATTTAAATCCGTTTTGGCACTAGCGTGTTTTATATTTTTTCCATTGTTGCATTGCTGGGCAGCCCCAACCGAACTACCAACGACCACGGAGAAACCCTACTTTAAGGGAAAGGTAATCGCAATTGTGGTTCCTGTTATCGCTGGCGCTGGAACTGATCTAACAGCGGGCCTGATAAGCAGGCATTTAAGCCAATTTAATTCTGGTTGCCCTGGCATCGTTGTTCGAAATATACCGGGTGCCGGAGAGTTAGCCGGTGCCAATGATATGTGGGCAGCAAAGCTCAATGGTTTGATCCTTATGCTTAGGAGCCGTTGCAAAATAACTTGAACAACTTTACTACTTCGACCTCTTGATGTTTCTTGGCTTGATCGTGTAGTTCCATTCCCCATGAAACTTGTGTGGTTCGATGTTGAGGGATTGCATATCCTCATCCGATACTTTTACCTTGAGTGGATACTTCCGTTTGTCCAGCCTGGCTTTGACTTTCAATCCTGTCTTGGTCATGGTAGCACCTATCAGTTTCACAACGATTTCATGGCTCACCAAAGGTCGCCCTCTCCAATTCATGCTGATGTGCGAAAACAACCGGTGTTCGATCTTGTTCCACTTGCTGGTACCAGGTGGAAGATGGCAAACGGTGACCC
>JASEIE010000179.1 GCA_030024065.1 Thermodesulfobacteriota bacterium | reverse complement strand
TGCTCTGAAAAGATTATAGATTTCGTTTCCAATAAATTTTTCGAAAGCATTTTTTCACTTTTTTTCGTAACAGTCTCTATTAAAAAGTAGCCTGTCCCCTTTCTGAGCGGAGCATCTGATGAAGATCCAAACAGAAGTGTTGATCATCGGCGGCGGCGCCACTGGAGTTGGGATTGCGAGGGATCTTTCTCTGAGAGGAATCCCTTCTCTCTTAATTGAAAAGGGAGATTTTTTATCAGGAGCCTCCGGAAGAAATCATGGTCTTTTCCACAGCGGAGGGAGATATGCTGTATCCGACCCCCTGGCTGCGAAAGAATGCATCGCTGAAAATAGAATCCTCAGAAAGATCGCACCCCATTGCATTGAGGAAACAGAGGGCCTTTTTGTCTCTCTTCATGAGGATGGCCTCGATTTTCGGGATCGCTTTATTCAAGCCTGTGAGAAAGCCGGCATTCCAAACAACCTTCTATCCCGGGACGAAGCCCTCGCCTTAGAACCCGAACTCAATCCTGATCTCTTGAGTGCAGTGAAAGTTCCGGACGGGGCCATCGATCCCTTCGAATTGGTCCTTGCGAATGTAAAAGACGCAGAGGCCCACGGAGCCAGATGCCTTCTCCACACAGAAATCACCTCCCTCCTCGTGGATGGGGATCGAGTGAAAACCGTCCTTGCAAAAGACCTTCTCCACGGAGAGGAGTATCTAATTGAGGCCTCTTATCTGATCAATGCCACCGGAGCCTGGACAGATCAACTTCTGAAATTGGCAGGGCTTCGTATCGCCATGGCCCTTTCAAAGGGTTCGATGCTCATCACCAATCAAAGGCTCACTCACAGGGTGGTCAATCGGTGCCGGCACCCCTCCGATGGAGATATCATCGTGCCGAACCATACCGTATCCATTCTGGGGACTACTTCCATCCGCCTCGAAGATGTCGAAAATGTCGAGGTCACTCCCCAGGAGGTCTCTCTCCTGGTCAGGGAGGCATCGGAGATGATCCCTGCAATTAAAGAAACCAGATTCATCCGGGCTTATGCAGGCATCCGGCCTCTCTTCCAATCCGAAGAAAAAGGGGATGATCGTTGCATCAGCCGGGGATTTGTCCTGATTGATCATGGCAGGAGAGATGAGATAAAAAATCTGATCACCATCACCGGAGGGAAGATGGTGACCTACCGGTTGATGGCTGAGAAGACATCCGACCTCCTCTGCCAGAAGATGGGGATCGATGCCTCCTGCTCAACCCATTTAAAACCTCTTCCTGGCGCTGACCGTCCTTCAGATCTCAAAGGCCGACTCAAACGGTTTGGCCATTCCATTATGAGAGAAGAAGGAGAGACCTTATGTGATTGCGAGCTGGTCGGAAGGGAAGAGGTGGAGGAGGTTCTGAAAGAAGGGAAATTAGACAACCTCCTGGATATCCTCCATCGGACCCGTCTCGCCAAAGGGACATGCCAGGGAGGCTTCTGTGTCCATCGACTTTTGGGACTGTTACATGAATTAGAGATGGTCAAAGGCGACTCTAACCGGATACTAAAAGGGTTTCTTGAGGAGCGATGGAGAGGAATACGACCCGTTCTCTGGGGAGCTTCTGTTAGAGAGGAAGAATTAATTGAGTCGATCTATAAAGGGATATTCAACCTTCAATGACAAGTTTTGAGTTCGGAGTAAAAATAAGTTTAAGATTAAATTTATAGTCTCCGAACTCCGAACTTAATACTCCGAACTATTATCAAAAACCATGCACTACGATCTCATCATCATCGGGATGGGCCTTTCAGGACTGACGGCCGCTAAAACGGCTGCTGAGGCGGGCTGCAAGGTTCTTATCATCGGAAAAGGAATGGGTTCCCTTTCCCTCTTCACCAATACGATCGATGTGCTGGGAAAAATTTCTGACAACACAAAGATGAGCCATGGCCTTTCCAAATGGATCAAAGATCATCCCGAACACCCCTATTCGAAGGTTGGATTAGAAAATATTGAGGAAGCCCTGTCTTCTTTCCTTTCTCTGTTCCCACCCCCATACTCTTTTCATACCATCGGGGATGGGAACTGCTTGATTCCCACGGGCGCCGGGACACATCGACCTGCCTACCTTATCCCGAACACCATGTTGGCCGGAACCTCCCTCAAAGAGGGGAATGGACTCATTGTCGGATTTAAAGGATTCAAGGACTTTTATGCCGGTTATGTTGCCGACCAGCTCAGATGTCGGAGCATCACCCTCACCATGTCCGATCTCCCTTGTCGGGAAATCACTGCCATGGCTCTTGCAAGGCAGATGGAAAAAGAATCTTTTAGAGAAAAGTTAGGCCGAGAGATCAAGACACAGGTTCATCATGAAACCCGGGTTGGCTTCCCGGCGTTGCTGGGGATACGAAATTCCTATCAGGTGATGAGGGGATTGGAGGAATTTATTTGTACCGAAGTCTTTGAAATTCCCATCCTTCCTCCATCCATTCCAGGGATGAGAATCTTCAATCGATTTAAGGAATGGCTGATCCAGAGGGGGGTCAACTTTCTTTTAGGCTATCCGGTTTCAACAGCCTCTCTAAAAGGGAGAAAATGCGAAGGGATTTACCTCCCCAATCCTCCTGTCTCTAACTTTTATTCTGCCGATCGTTATATCCTTGCCACAGGCCGTTTCATCGGAGGAGGATTGGTGGCGGACGGGGAGAGGATTTTTGAACCCATCTTCAATCTACCTGTTGTTCAGCCAAAGTCGCGCGAGGAATGGTTCGGGAACTCCTTTTTTAACGATCCTCCTCATCCCATCCATCAGGCTGGCATCTTAACCGATTCCTCTCTTCGACCCGTTGATGAAAAAGGGAGATTGATATTGGAAAATGTCTGGGTGGCAGGCTCGATCCTGGCCCATCATCACTGTATTGATGAAAAATCGAGAGAAGGAATTGAGATTGCAACAGGGTATACGGCAGCCAGGCATGCGTCAGGCAGTTAGAAAAAAGGGGACAGGCTACTTTTTAACTGAACAGAAGGTTTACCGGTTTGCTATTACCATTGTCTGATTAAAAATGAGATTAAACATGCGGGGAAAAAGTAGCCTGTCCCCTTTTTTCCCTTTACTAAAGGGAGGTAGGGAGGGATTAGGAATGTTATTTTCAGCTTAACCACATAGAACGATGAAGAAACCATGGCTCAAAAGCAATGTTGATGTTTGTATTCGCTGTGCGGCCTGCATGGCTGTTTGCCCTGTCTCCAGGGTCACCCCCCTCTTCCCGGGTCCTAAACAGGCGGGGCCTGGAGCAGAGCGATTTCGAAGACCGGGTGATCCGTCTGTCAACGGATGGATTGACCTCTGCATCGGCTGTCATCTCTGCGATATGGTCTGTTCCTCCGGTGTCCCCATTTCCGAGCTGAACCTGATCGCCAAAGCAAAATATCTGGATGAGAAGGGAAGGCCTCTTCGCGACTATCTTCTCACCCATTCCCATCTCTTCTCCGGGCTTGCCTCCTTCTTCTCTGCCATCACCAACCTTCTTTTAAAAAATCGTGCCGTCAAATGGATGGCCGATGCCTTTTTAAGCATTGACAGGAGAAGAGAACTTCCTGCCTACCAAACCCCTACCTTCCGGCAATGGTTCAGGGGACATCACTCAACAGGCGAGAAAAAAGTCGCTTATTTCTACGGCTGCTATATCAACACAAATGAAATGGATGTGGGAAAGGCAACGGTCCAGGTCCTTGAGGCAAACAACTTTGAAATGATCCTCCCGCCTCAGGAATGCTGCGGTCTTCCCATGCTCGGCAATGGAGATTTCAAGGGGGCAAGAAAGATGGGATTGAAGAATGTTCCTTCTCTTCTTCAAACCATTCGTTCAGGATTAGATATCATCTCCTCTTCGACAAGTTGCGGCCATATGATCAAACATGAGTATAGCCGCCTCCTGGCCATACCCGGAGCAGAGGAGGTTGCTCCTCACCTTTTCGATCTCTTCGAATATCTCAGAAATCTAAAAGAAGCCGGAAATCTCAATGCCCGATTCAGAGAGCTTCCATTAAGGGCTGCCTACTTTGCTCCCTGCCACATCAGGTCTCTTGGGATCGGTCTTCCCGCCCTCGAAATCCTGCGGCTCATACCTGGCTTAGAGATCGAAAACATTGAGGCAGATTGCTGCGGTTTGGGGGGAACCTTTGGCTTCAAAAAGGAAAAGTTTGATATCTCTCAAGAGATCGGAAGAGATTTAGCAGAGGCCGTTGATCGTCTAAACCCTGAGATCGTCTTAACGGACTGCGAAGGCTGTCGCATGCAGATCCGCCACCTCACCGGTCTGAAGGTATTGCATCCCATCCAGATTCTGAGAGACGGACTTACTTAAAAATATGATGGAGAGATTGGGTGATGCGGAGATGGGGAGACCTGTCTCTGTCGGCCGGCTCCAAGGACCTCGCTTCATCTTTTGTGCTGCTTGGTAGCACACTTCCTACTACTCTTCAATGGCACATTAATTGGGGAGTTAATGATTACCCAAGGAAATAAACAAAAAAGGCAGGACCATCTCTGACCCTACCTTTGTTCTTTGATATTTGAGTATTGATTTATTTTAAAACCCTCAATATTTTAGATTTCAGATTTTTCAACTTCCACCTTCATCATTTCATTATAAATGTCTTCAGCCAATTCAATTTCCAACCTTTTACTCTTTGACCTTGCAACTGTGGAAGGTAGGAAAGCGTAATTAATATCAATGCCTGGTGGAACGCTCCAAGTGCAAATAACCGATATAGTAGTTTTCGAAATGCCATTAGGTCTTATTGCAATTTGAAAGACATACCTTTCCGCTCTTATATATTGAGGTCGAGTAGTTATGAAACCATTTTTTTCATCAATATTGTCAATAGCGATTCCTTTTTTCGTAAGAGTGAAGATAACGCATTGGAAAGCTTTTTGGTAGGAAACTTGGTAGACTAAACCTTCCCTTTGTTTTGAAATAACCTCTCGACTGGGACCGCCACAAGCTAAAACTAAGGTAACAAAGGTCATAAAAATAAAAGCATACCTTACGGTTCGAAAGCACAGCCCTCTCTTCATTAGTAGTTCTCTTTCAAAGTGCCATTATGTTTTGAAATATACACCAGTTTTAAATTTTAGACAATAAAAACTTTCAGAAAGAAAGCGATACGCCGGGCTTTTAAAAGAGAATGTCGCCTTTTTACACAGAAGGCGACAGGAATTGGCCAGCAAAATTGACGTCGGATGCCTCTTCTTCTCCGAAACAAGCTCGGAATATACCCCCTTATCGATTTCCAGTTGAAGTCAACACCTTTTGGTAGAACTTGTCAAAGAATGATTTCAGGAAGGAAGCAGTAGACAGTTATTCTGATATTATACGCAAGATTAAGTTATTATCGGAACGGATAGGCATTTGAGGAAAAGGGTATAATAATTACTTCTTTTTAAACCTGTTGTGGACGACCGACATCTGGCGAATCTTTACCGAAAGGCTTTGGTGAAACTGGATAAGCATTTGGACAGTGAAAATCTGGAGATTCAGGAAAAAGGAATCGACAAAGTTTTGAGGTTCTTCCAACCAAAGGGGGACGTAAAGGGGAGGCCACTTATCGCCCAGTTTTTTCAGGTATGCAACAGGAAGATCAGGACGTGGGCAAAAGGCTTGACGAAATTATCCTTCAGAAGCGGATAGAACGTGGACTCCCTCCATACCCCGATCCTGACGATCTGTGACGGTTGTAGATATCCTTCTTTTCTTCCTTTTAGTAATATTTTTCTTCTTTGGATTTTTGGGATGCGTTTCCAAATTATCTTCTCGACTATTCTTCCCCCACCTCATCCAAATGTCGGGGTTGGCATCCACTAAAGTCTGAAATGTCTTTTCGTCTATTTCGTAAATAGGTTTCTTATGAAAAATTTCCCCCAAGACCACGGTTGTAGGATATATTACCAGCAATTCGTTGATAATCCTATCTTGATTGGCGAACCTTACAAGTAATTTTAAAGTTTCATCAGGGCCAAATGAATTGAGGCTCTTGCACATTTACTCTGTAGCCTTCTCAATTATCTCTTTGTGTTCGTCTGCGGTCATCGTCCAATTCAGATTGGTCAATATTCAATTTATTTACAGGTTTTATGATTATGTATGAAATTACCTCCGCACATGACAGGTTCTTCATTACGAAGTTTGCATTTGAAACATTTTGGGTTATTGGTGGTGCATATTTCAGCCTTCCCTTCCGCACAAAAAAACCATAATACATTGTCAACAACATGGAATGGTTCATTGTTGCTTTTCGCAATATCCATTCCTGTTGCTCTTATAGAATAAAGCTCCCTCACAGTTGGGGCTTTTGGGTTCTTAATTTCGGCAATCCCCAGTCTGCTAAAAAGATATACCATGTGGACATCAGGCTTGAAATCGTCCACCCCTATATTCTTAAAGAACTCGCAGCAAATGGGAAGTCCTACACCGATTAGCTTATAACTACTTCCATTGTTTGTCAGCTTCTTAATTAACATTTCTTTGTCTGATAGTTCCCATTTTAAGAATTCGTAAACTGAGCTACCTTGTTCTGAAAAGTTAAAAAATACTCTTGCATTCTTTCTGAAATCGTTGAGCTTCCTTAGAAGAAACCTATCCCTCACTTTCATTTCAATCATCTCTTCATATATCTTCTCAATTTCTTCATCTGTAATATTCTTTATTTTGTTGAAATCATAATTAAACAGAAGCAAATCTATTCTATCCAAATTCTTCTCATAACTTTTCCACTTTGCTTGGGCTGTAAATATAGCTTTGCACAAACCTTCAAATATACTTTTGTCATCAATCTTCTTGAAATCAGGAAAGGGATAAACAACATCCTCCATATCGAATCCAGAATCTTTAAGGTTTGCACAAACTCTTTTGTATAATTCTTTGAAAGATTCGTTAGATATATTAATTTTATTTTGAACAAGGGGCGGACTTTCTTGCTTCTCCTCCAGAGTCATATTGGCCATAATTCTTTTTTGCATTTCCATGCCGAGATTAGCTTCGATTCCATCTTTTTCGCAACGGATATGCAGTCGGTCTCCGTTGATTTCTATAACCTCATACCATCCATTACGGTTCTTATACCGTCCACCGATCTCAAATTGAATTTCGCTGTTCATTGTAATTATTACCTCTCAATTACATATTTGACCGATGACCTAATCCCGATTCACATTTTTCATGTCCCTCTACCCTTATTGAGATATAAAAAAACCCATTCGGGGAAACGAATGGGTTCTGATTTTTTATCTGATTCTAATTTCATTATATCAAGAATTGAAAATTAAATCAATGCCTATTTTTGATAATGATTTCCATAAGTTATAAGTTTTAAAAAGAAATCAATGGGTTACATTTATAAATGCAAATATAGCTTAGAAAATCAAATACTTATAGCCAGACCAAATCTTACACATCTCAATATCTTGCGGAAAACGAGGGAGCGGGGGTTACCTGATTACCCAAACAAGGAGGATTTGTAATCATTTTTAGATAAAACCATCCAAAGGGTTACAAGTAAGGATAGCAAATGAAGCAGATATCAGATTTATGAGAGGGCCCCCCCCCTCACCGCTCACCAAAGATGACCCTTTTGTGCTCGTATTGAATGACCCTTAGGATGCGCAGTTGATAAGTTGGCAGTTCTGATAAGAGGAGTTTTGAGGGCAACCAAGTGTTGATTGTGGCGTTATTTTGACGGGTTTTTGAGGTTTTATTCTGGCCGAAAGTAGAGGGTAATTGCGGGTCTTTGACAAAACGGTTTTTGTGTGGGTTTTTAATCGGGCTGAGGTAATCGAGGGAGGTAAGGGAAGCCGGGAGGGCCGAACGCCCACCTGGTCCAGGTTTATTTTCCTGTTTTCGCATGGAGGGTCTTTTCCTTGAGGAGCAATGAGATGCTGTTGATTTTGGGATTACCGTGATGCGCTCGTTTTCTCCTCAGCACTTGGAAGGTCCGGGGCTTCGAGGGTTCGAAGGATCTTGTCCTCTTCCTCTTTGAGATAGATTTGGAGGAAGCCCTCTTCATACCGATCCCAGAGGAGGTCGCTGAGTTTGTTGATCAGGTTCCAGATTTCCAAGGCGATCCGGATTTCCTTTTGATCTTTCATTTTTTCTCTCCTAAGTTTGCTACCCTTCGAGGTTCTTGACTTTGAGCACCCTCTCTGCGGTGACGGTGCGTTTGTGGTCGAACATGGTGTAGGTGAGGGTCTGTTCGACGACGGCGCCGATTCTTCCGGGGATGCCAAAAGAGACTTGATGGACAGCTTCGAGATCAAGAATTGGTGTTGGTTTTTCCCTTGGCATTAGATGATACCCGCAGAGAAGGACCATTGATGCGTATGGTGATGCAGTGGTGTTTGAGACGATCCAAAAGAGCGTCAACGAG
>JASEIE010000178.1 GCA_030024065.1 Thermodesulfobacteriota bacterium | reverse complement strand
CATTGACGACGAAAGATTCCCTTAAACGTCTAATGATCCGCAATCCTAAAGATTTCGGAGTCTGGTCCGCCTACCCCTCTGGAGTCCATTCTGTCATCACAAAATTGGAGATGCTTCCATTCTAAATCTCCATTAGTTCTGCGGGAAGATAGGTCAATACTTCTGCTCCCTGGGAGGTCACCCGGATCATATCCTCGATTCGAACCCCTCCCCACTCCGGGAGATAGATGCCAGGTTCAATGGTAAAGACCATTCCTTCCTCAACCAGGCCTTTATTTTCGCCATTGATGACGGGATCTTCATGGACAGCAAGGCCAATGCCATGGCCGGTTCCGTGGCCGAAATATTTTCCGTATCCGGATTGGTGGATGTGGTCCCTTGCTGCTTTATCGATCTCACAAATGGGAATTCCCGGTCGAATGGCCTCAACCGCCCTGTCATGGGCTTCTTTCACGATCTGATAGATCCTTTTCTGTTTTAAAGTTGGGTTTCCGCAGATCAGGGTCCTTGTTTGATCAGAATGGTAACCCTGAAATCTTAGGCCAAAATCGATCAGAATAAAATCTCCCCCTTTAATGTTCTTGTTGCTCGCCCTTCCGTGGGGGAGGGCAGATCTTTTTCCTGAGGCGATGATGATGTCAAAGCCCGTGGCTTCCGCTCCGCTCTTCTTCATAAAGAATTCCATCTCGATGGCGATTTCCCTTTCAACGACACCTTGTTTAAGCATCTCCACAATATGGAAAAATGACTTTGATGAGAGATCAATGGCCCTTCGGATGAGGGAAAGCTCCTGAAGGTCCTTGACCGCCCTCAAATTCTTCAGCTCATCCTCCATCGAAATGAACGCCACCTCACCCCCCAATATTTTTATTAGGAATTGGTAGGATGAAAGGGTGAGAGAGAGGGCTTCGACGCCTACCTTCTTCAATGTCAAGTCTGACAGGAGGGAGGCGATCCCATCCAGCTTTTTCTTGTAATGGACGATCCGGGCATGTTTGACTTCGTCTTCGGCCTGTGTCCAGTATCGGGAATCGGTGAGAAAGAAGGCCTCTTTGCGGGTGAGGAGAAGGGCCCCGTCGCTTCCGGTAAAACCGCAGAGGTAGCGGATGTTTTCAAGGCCGCTGAAGAGGATGCCATCGAGCTGATTCGAGTTGATGGTTTTCCGAACAGACCTTTGCCTTCTTTTATGAAACGAATTCTCTGTCACCCTTTTTTCCTTTCACGAATATGAATTAACCATCTCTCAAGGTAACGGATCTTCTCTTCCTTAGAACGGGGAAAGGGCAGGGAGGAGGGATGAGAAAGGCTCAATATTTTACTCAATTCATTCAATCTCTTCTGAATCTCAGGGTCAGAGGGGTCTTTTCCGGAAAGGGCTTGATAGATTTCATAGGCCTCCCGGAGATGGCCCTGCCGGAGATAGATCTCAGCAAGGGTTTTCGTTGGGATTCGGTCCATGGCTCGATCTGCCCGAAAAGGGATTTAAAAAAATTAGAAGATTATCTTTCAAATGTCAAGGCGCTTAAAAGAGATTTTTGAAAAAGTCCAAAAATCTCTGCAATCCTCTTTTAAAATCTGTGTAATCAAGAGAGCGTGCAGTAGTTTTTCAGAGCTTTCTTAAAAGAAAAGAAAAAATCAATAAAATATTGACATAGCGAGGATTATCAAATAATATTTATCGGCTTGAATCAAGGAGGTTTTATGGAGAAGAAATATCTTTTTTCGCCCGGTCCGACCATGCTTCCGCCCGAGGTGCTCCTCAAGATGGCAGAACCCATCATGCATCACCGGGAACCCGAGTTTGAGAAAATCTTTGCCGAGATCAGAGAGGGGCTGAAATACCTCTTCCAGACGAAGAATGAGGTGCTGATCTTCACCTCCTCCGGCACGGGCGCAATGGAAGGGGCCGTTTCCAACATCCTTTCCAGAGGGGATAAAGCCCTGGTTGTCCGGGGAGGGAAGTTCGGCGAGAGATGGGGAGAGATCTGTAAGGCCTATGGAATTGAGTTTATCCCCATTGATGTGGAATGGGGAAAGGCGGTCGATCCCAAGAGAATTGAAGAGATCCTGAAGTCCGATCCGTCCATTCGAGCGGTCTATACACAGGCAAGCGAGACCTCGACAGGAGTGAGAAATCCCATCCGGGAGATCGCAGAGATTGTGAAGAAATATGAGAATACCGTCATCGTCGTGGATGCCATTACAGGGATCGGGGTCTTCGATATCCCGATGGATCAGTGGGGAATCGATGTCGTGGTGAGCGGGTCTCAGAAGGCCTTGATGCTTCCTCCGGGCCTTGCTTTTACCGCTCTGAGTGAAAAGGCGTGGAGGTTGGTCGAGAGGTCGGATCTACCCAAATACTATTTTGACTTCAAAAAGGAGTTCAAATCGACGAAGAAGAATCAAAGCTCTTATACTCCGGCGATCTCCCTCTTTGTTGGATTAAGGGAATCGCTCAATATGATTCGAAAGGAGGGGCTGGAGGCCCTCTTCCGGAGACATGAAAATCTGGCACGGGCGACCCGGGAGGCAGTAAAAGCTTTAGGTCTTGGCCTATATGCGCCCGACTCGCCAAGCGATGCGGTCACCGCCGTCAAGATCCCGGAGGGAATAGACGGAGAACGATTAAAGGATCTCTTCTTTGAGAAGTTCGGGATTACAGTGGCAGAGGGACAGGACCGCGCCAAGGGGAAGATCATTCGAATCGCCCATCTCGGGTATTATGGAAGGCTGGACATGGTGATGGTCATCTCTGCCCTGGAGATGCTTCTGAAAGAGATGGGCCATCACTTTGAACTGGGGGCAGGGGTGAAGAGAATGGAAGAGGTATTGATGGAATAGAAGTAGCCAAAAACGAGACGGGGGTGAATGGGAATGGAAGAAATAATAAAGATATTGGTCAGCGATCCTTTATCCCAGAGAGGACTGGAGATATTGGAAAAGGCGAAGAGCATTAGGTATGACCTCAAACCGGGTCTTACACCAGAGGAATTGAAGAAAATCGTGCCGGAATACGATGCGATCATCATCAGAAGCGAGACGAAATTGAAGGCGGATATCATCGAGGCGGCAAACCGCCTGAAAGTGATCGGAAGGGCGGGGATCGGGCTGGACAATGTCGATCTTTCCGCGGCAACCAAGAAGGGGATTGTGGTGATGAATACCCCTCAGGAGAATGCGATTGCAGCGGCAGAACATACGATCGCCATGATGCTGTCCGCCTCCAGAAAGATTCCCCAGGCAACGGCCTCCATGAGGGCGGGCAAATGGGAAAAGAAGAAGTTTATGGGCGTGGAGCTCTATAATAAGACCCTCGGACTGATCGGGATCGGAGTCATCGGAACGATCGTTGCTGACCGTGCGAGGGGCTTAAAGATGAAGGTCATCGGCTATGATCCCTATCTTTCGACTGAAGCAGCGGAGAAGAAAGGGGTCGAACTGGTTACCCTTGATGAGCTTCTGAGCCGGTCCGATTTTATCACCGTACACACCCCTCTGACCGAAGAGACCCGAAATCTGATCGATCAGAACGCCTTTGCAAAGATGAAGAATGGCGTGGTCCTGATCAACTGCGCCCGGGGAGGGATCGTCAGCGAAAAGGACCTCCATGAGGCGATTAAGGGAGGGAAGGTCGCCGGAGCAGCCCTGGATGTTTTTGAGAAGGAGCCGGCCATTGGAAATCCCCTTTTCGAGCTGGAGGAGGTGATCGGCACCCCCCATTTAGGGGCTTCGACAGGAGAGGCCCAGGAGAATGTGGCCATCGCTATTTCGCAACAGATTGTCGATTATCTGGTTCATGGAGAAGCACGCAATGCGGTGAATATGCCGGCCGTCAGTCCCGATATTCTCCCATTTTTAAGACCTTACCTCCGGTTGGGGGAGAAATTGGGAAGCTTTCTGGGGCAGATTTCCAACTACGCCATTGAAGAGGTTCTGATCGAATACCATGGCGAAGTGGTGGAGTATGGGACAAAACCGATCACCATTTCCGTCCTGAAAGGCCTCCTCACGCCCTTTGTAGGTGAGACGGTCAATTTTGTTAATGCATCCATCATGGCCAAGGAGAGGGGGATCCGGATAACGGAGTCGATCAGAGAAAAGGCAGAGGACTTTGCCAGTTTGATCGCACTGACAGTGCGGTCGAAGATGGAGCAGAATTATGTTGCGGGAACGCTCTTTGGAAGAAAGGAATTGCGGATCGTCAAGCTAAACGATTTTTTAATCGAGGCCCTTCCCGAAGGATACATCCTGTTGGTGAATAATTATGATCGACCCGGGGTGATCGGCAATATCGGAACGGCTCTGGGAAGCCGGGATATTAATATCGCCACCATGCAATTCGGCCGTGATCGTATGGGCGGTATGGCGATCTCGCTTCTCCATCTGGATTCTTCCCTGCCCACGGGTATGCTGGGCGAGATATTGAGACTGCCCAATATCATTTCGGTCCGTCAGATCAAGCTCTAACCACAAAAGAAGTTCTGAACTGCCCTGCATAAAACATATGAAGCAGGGCCAAATGAGGGAGAATATGGCCAATATTGTGATCGTGGGAGCCCAATGGGGAGACGAAGGCAAGGGGAAGATCGTTGACCTGCTGACCCGGTATGCGGATATCGTTGTTCGTTTCCAGGGGGGGAATAATGCGGGTCATACGATCGTTTTGAAGAAAGAGAAATTCGTTTTCCACCTGATCCCTTCCGGCATCCTCTACGAAAATAAGAAGTGCATGATTGGAAATGGGGTGGTCGTGGATCCGGCTGTATTGATCGAGGAGATCACCGAGTTAAAAAGGAGAGGGTATTTCAGAGACGATTCGCAATTGATGATCAGTGAACAGGCTCACCTCATCCTTCCCTACCACCGGAAGATCGATATCGCCAGGGATCGGGTCTTCAAAATCGGCACCACAGGCCGCGGAATCGGGCCGGCCTATGAAGATAAGGTGGCGCGCTCCGGCATTCGAGTCATCGATCTTCTGGATGAGAAGGTTTTCCGGGAGAAGCTCGAGGTTAATCTCTTCCAGAAGAATATCTATCTGGCGGAGGTGCTGAAGGAGGAACAATTCGAGTTTTCAGAAATTTATGATCAATACCTCCGATTTAGAGACCAAATTGAAAGGTATGTGAAGGATACGTCGAGGATCCTCTATGAAGAGATTCAGAAGGGGAGGCACATCTTATTTGAAGGGGCACAGGGGGCGCTGTTAGATATGGATCATGGGACCTATCCCTTTGTGACCGCTTCCAATACAGTGGCAGGAAATGCCTGCGCGGGCTCGGGAATCGGTCCGACAATGATCGACTCGGTGATCGGTGTGGCGAAAGCCTATACCACGCGTGTCGGGGAAGGGCCCTTCTCCACCGAACTGACAGATGCATTAGGGGAAAGGATTCGTGAAAGGGGAGGGGAGTACGGGGCAACGACCGGAAGGCCGAGGAGATGTGGCTGGTTCGATGCGGTAGTGGTCAACCATGCCATCCGGATCAACGGGATTCGGGGAATGGCCGTCACCAAACTGGATGTGCTGAACGATTTCGACAAGATCAAGGTCTGTGTGGGTTATCGTATGAACGGGAAGGTCTTACACCATGTCTCTTCTAATCTGGAAATATTAAGGAATTCCGCTCCCATCTATGAAGAATTAGATGGATGGAGAACAGAGATCAAAGGGGCGAAGAAGTTTTCAGACCTTCCCCCTCAAGCCCAACAGTATCTGAAGAGGATCGAAGAGTTGACCCATACGGAAATTATGATGGTCTCTGTTGGGTCGGAAAGGGATGAAACCATCGAAGCAAAAAACCCTTTCCTGGAAGAGTTTATTAAAAGGTAATTCTCCATTTCAGCTTGACAATACAGGGGGTTTTCTCTTACTCTGAATCCAAGGGGCCGTTAACTCAGGAGGTAGAGTATCTGCCTTTTAAGCAGAGAGTCACTGGTTCGAGTCCAGTACGGCCCACCATTTCGAATTCGGAATTTAGATTGCGGAATTCGGAATAAGGGAACTTCATTCCGCATTCGCCATTCCGCAATCCGAAATTTAAAGGTGGTCCCCATCGTCTAGTCTGGCCAAGGACACCGGCCTTTCACGTCGGCAACAGGGGTTCAAATCCCCTTGGGGACGCCAGTTCTCATCTCAAAGGGTTACGAGACAATCTGTAACCCCATTTTTTTGCCTATTTGGTAATTCCCCACGATATTCCCCACATAAGTTAATGCCCGTTGCCCGGCCAAGGGTTGATATCCAGTTTATCAAAAAAAAGCATCACCAAAAAAATACTTGGCAAATAAAAAGATATATGGAATTATTTTCTTGCGGTTGGGAGGGCTGCATCAAGCGGTCCGTTGGACTAACGTCCACCCGGCTGCCTTTTTTATTTTCCACTCCCATGCACCTTCTTTATTTAGACGACGCAGGTTCTGCTGGAAACAAGGACGAAGACTACTTAGTTCTCTGTGGGATTTCGATATATGAGGCTCAAGCCCACTGGTTCACTCAAGAGATGGATAAACTGGCAGCAACCATTGATGCATCCAACCCCCACGATGTTGAATTCCACGCTTCCGAAATATTCTCGCGTAAAAACCACCCATGGCTTTTTTTGGGTTCTTGCAGGAATTATGATATGATTATTTTAACATGGAATCAAAGATGAGAAAGATTTTTCTTGACAAGAGGTTCTGGAGAGATTCCAGGGACAACTGGGTCAGTTTTGAGAGCGATCCGAAACTCCAGGTCACAAAGGGAAATATTTACGGCCGGTGTGTCCCGTGCATCACCAACCTCTATCAACAATTGCAAGAGGGGAAAGAAGAGATTGAATTGAAGGAGGCCTATCAATGCTGGAAGGTTGTGGCTGTCCTCAAGGATGGAGAAGAATGCCTGGAGATTTTGAGGGAGTATGAAGAGCAGTTCCTTGGAGATCACTATGTAAAAGGGAAATTCGGTTCGAGCCAGCCCTCGAGGTCTTCAAAGGTCCTCATGTTTCACACCGAAGACGAAGGGGAGAAAGACAGACTCTTTAAGGAACTTGAAGCCTGTGTGCGGAAAGGTAATCCGGAGGGAAAGGTCTTTTGTCAGAAGGCCTGCGCCAATCTCTATTATGAGCTATTGGGAGATTGGAAAGACTGGAAAGAAGTCACCAAGATTAAGAACCCGGAGATCCGGCCTGCCTTAATAGAAAGGATCAAAAAATTACTTTATTGGGAAAAAGAGGGTTAAAGGGTAATGAATTTTTATGATGAAGGGAAACGATCGATCAAAGATTGACGAAGAAAAACCTGTGGGGCTGACCCTGTATAAGCCTGAAGACCAGATCTTTCAGAACATCTCTGTGAGTACTTGGGAGAGTTATATGAAGCTGCCGAAGAGGAAAATGAACATCCGGTAGAGAAAAAGAAAGAGTTCTGATGCCATGTCCGTAAGGAATGTGAATAACACCTACAAACCTGGAGTGGTAAGTAAATCTTGGAGTTGATGATTACCGAAGGAAACAAACAAAAAAGGCAGAGCTAAATGGCCTTACTTTCTTTTTGATAACTGAATCTTGATTTATTTTATTAAGCTATGGAAATTTCAATAGACCGATCTACTATTTGTTTCCTAGAACTTTAAACTGCTTGCATCCATCTTCGTTACCCAGCTCACAAGCTTTCTTGAAATCAGATACAGCCGTTGATTTATTGCCAATATTGAATTGTGCGTAGCCTCTGTTGAGATAAAATACGGCATTGTTTGGCACTATTGCAATAGCCTTACTGAAATATTCCGATGCTTCATGGTATGATTTTTTTACATAATAAACATTTCCACACCACGCATATGCTCCTGCTTCATTAGGAGCCAAATTGATTGCATGCTTAAAATCTGAAATCGCATTATCATACTGTTTGAGCTCATAAAAGGAAGATCCACGATTGACATAGTAGAAAGAATTTTTTTCCATAGAAAGTGCAATGGTAAAATGTTCTATCGCTTGTTTGTACTGCGCATTCTTATGGTATTCAAATCCGCGGTTATTGTATTCAGAAGCAGATACAACTAGTCCTTTGTAGGTATCTGTGGTTTGTGGTGGTGTTTGGAGTTGAGGCTGAAGCTGACTCCAATCCTTGTAATTGGCTTGAATATCAGCTAACAGTTGCCTAAAAATGTTTTCCAACACCACATGAGTGCTCTGGCGTATAGCTGACTTTTGTGCAAATACACCAACTGCTGCAACCATTCCAAGCCCTGAAGGACCATCGGCGTGATATTTCTTATTAAGCACCTGCTTCTGCAATGAATTTTCTACGACGAAAGATAAATCGCAATGTGCCGCCTGATTGGCCATGTAATAGTTTAAATTGGTCACTTTGATGAGAATATCATGAGTTGGTTTTGTAGCTAAGGTTTCAACTTCAATAAAAACTTT
>JASEIE010000177.1 GCA_030024065.1 Thermodesulfobacteriota bacterium | reverse complement strand
ATAAATGAGGGCGCTACATATATTATAAAAATCTCCCCCATAACTGAGGGATTACCAAAAAATGCTTGACGCATTTTATAGGTTTGGTAATATATCATACAAATAACAGTTATAAGATTCGTTTTTTAAAAGGTTCCAATGGAGATCATGCTTAAAAAAGGGATGATTCCACGTATACACGCATACAAGAAAGGAGGATGACATGAAGCCGGAAGAAGAAACCGAACAAAAATGGGAACGCTGGCAAAAGGACCGGACCTTTGTCCGGGCCGTAGTGGGTAAATACGGCGAGATCTTTAAAGAACTCCTCAAACAGCCCAGGGTTTATAAAAGTAAAGACATGAATTGGAAGGGGGGGCCGTCATTATGGGGAAAGAAGGTGGTCAACCCGCAGAGGGCCATGGTCACTCAGGCCATCGAAACACATATCGATGTGCTGACTCCTACCAGCCATGGGCAAAAACATGGTCACATGAACAGCGCTGTTTTCTATATCCTGGAGGGAAATGGCTATGATGTTCATGATGGGACTAAATATCCCTGGAAGGCAGGAGATGTCTGCATCGTGGAGAACATGTGCGTCCATCAGCATTTTAATGCCGATCCGAAAACGCCGGCGCGCTATGTGATCTTTAAGGCCAAACCGACGTTCATCTTTTTCCATCTTGTTTTTCAGAAGGTGGTGGAGTATCCGCCGAAGGACCCGGTTCCTGGATTTGAGCATTTTCATCCGGAACCCTGAGCATTGTGGATTGAGGATTGCGGATTTCGGATTGAAAATCTAAAACGAGACTTAGAAAGGAGGTTTGACATGCCATATGAGGAGAAGGAATTATACGGGGAGGGAACCCTTCAAACAGACTTTTACAAAAGGATGTTAGACCGTTCAAAAAAATTCAGGGAGGAGTATAATAAGAAGAGGCATGTGGTCCATCCCGAAGAGATGCAGTGGGAAGATTCCCCTCAGGGAAGGTTGAAGCATCTGGTGAACGAGGAGATGGAGACGGTGGAATGTTGTCTCGACATGTATATGCAGGAGATTGCTCCGGGCAGCCGATCCGGGAAACATCGGCACATGGCGGAGGAGGTCTTCTTCGTCCTGGAAGGGAGAGGTTACGATCTCCACTGGGATGCCTTTTTTACGCTCGATGTGAAGTACGATTGGGATTGGGAGAAGGAGCCGAAGAGGTTTGAGTGGGAGGAAGGGGATTTTGTCTACATCCCGCCCTATACGATGCACCAGCATTTCAATGCGGACCCCATGAGACCGACCCGGTTCATCACGGCAACAAGCCGCCTGGTCAAGGCTTTAGGGTTTGACTGGTGGGAGCAGGTGGAAAACGCCCCGGAGTATAAAAAAAAGAAGTGAGAGGAAAGTAATTCCCTATAGAGTCTCCCCTTCCTAATAATGGAGGGAGTCAAAAAAATCTCAGTTAAAGGAGGAAGAAAAATGGAAGCAAAAAAAGCCTTGGGTTTTACTTTGACATTGATGCTTGTCTGCTCGCTTACAACCATGGTATACGCTGCTCCAACCCCAGCGGATGTCGAATTTTACAAGGGAAAGAACATTACCTATGTTGTGGCTACCAAGCCGGGAGGGGGTTATGACACCTATGGACGGCTGATCGGGAAATATATGCAGAAGCATATCTCTGGTTCGACCGTCATTGTCAAAAACGTTCCAGGGGCGGGGCATATCATCGGAGCCAATGAGATCTATCTCGCCAAACCGGATGGTTTAACGCTCGGAACCTTCAATACAGGTCTTATTTACTCCCAGATTATCGGGCAACCAGGAATAAGGTTTGATTTAGCCAAATATAGCTGGATCGGCAAAGCAAATTCTGAGTATCGAATATTACTTGTGGGCAAGGAGACACGTTTCAAGACGCTAAAAGACGTCTTAGAAAGCAAAGAACCGATTAAGATAGCATCTTCTGGTGTTGGAAGTGCTGACTATAATGAGACTTTAATTTTGGCTGAGGCCACGGGGGCCAAACTTAAAACAATACCTGGCTATAGCGGCCGCGAAGGTGAGATGGCAATAATGCGCGGCGAAGTGGACGGCATCATTGGTTCCTATACGGGTCTCCTTGGTTTTATTAAGGCTGGAGAATGTCGTGCCCTGTTACAGATTGCCGGTAAAAAGCATAAAGACCTTCCTGAAGTCCCCCTGTCAAAGGAACTAAACCTTTCTGAAAAAGGGATAAAGTTAATAAGTCTCATTGTTGGAGTTAATGAGGTGGGGCGCATGACCGCCGGCCCTCCGAATATACCGGCTGGAAGGCTGGCGGTATTAAGGGATGCTTATAAAAAGGCGCTTACCGATCCGGAGCTTTTAAAAGATGCTGAAAAAATAGGGTTGGATTTCGATCCCGGCTTTGGAGAGGATGTGGCAAAAATGGTAAGGGAGGCGATTCAGCAGCCAGAGGAAAACGTCGCCCTGCTGAAAAAAATCATCAAGATCGACTAAAATAAGAATTTCCGTAACACTTTAGCTCTTTGAAAAATCACTCCAATAGGTAACCAGTTCCCGCCAAAGGCGGGACTGGAAAAGCTTTAGAGCGGAAACCTTTTGATGGTTCATTCAGATGGATTCAAATGATTTTAGATTAGAAGAAAGGAGGAGACGATCATGAAACAGAAAAAGTCATTTGTATGGTTGGTGGCTGTCTTTTTTGTTCTCTCCATGACTCATGTGGTATGGGGTCAGGCGAAGACAGTGAATGCAACGATTACGAAGGTGGAGGATGGCACCATTATTTTTAAGACAGAGGCGGGGGAAGAAGTTAAATCGAAGATCAGTTCCAAGCGGACAAAGATTATGGTTGGGGATAAGGCGGGTGGGGATTCTGATCTCAAGGAAGGGAGCAAGATTACGATCACGTATGTGTTCGATGGAGACAGGAATGAACCCAGCCTGATCAAAGTGACAAAATAGTCCGAATCATGGAATGAGGAAGAAAGGAGGTACAGGGAAAGATGAGAAGTCTATGCTCATTCATCACGTTTGCTTTTATTTTATCTCTTGCAGCAACAGTCGGCGCTGCTGCCCCGGATCTTGAATTCTATAAAGGAAAGACCATTAACTATATCGTGGCCACCAGGCCAGGAGGTGGCTATGACACCTATGGACGGGTGATCGGGAAATATATGCAGAAGCATATCCCTGGTTCGACCGTCATTATCAAAAACGTTCCAGGGGCGGGGCATATCATCGGAGCCAATGAGATCTACCTCGCCAAGCCGGATGGTTTAACGCTGGGCACCTTCAATACAGGTCTTATTTACTCCCAGATTATCGGACAACCGGGGATAAGATTTGATTTAGCCAAATATAGCTGGATCGGAAAGGCCAATACTGAGGAACGAGTCCTGATTGTGGAAAAGAAGACTCCCTACAAATCATTAAAGGATGTTATGGAGTCGAAGGAGCCGGTCAAGATGGCCTCTGCAGGCGTGGGAAGCGCTTCCCATCAGGAGGTTTTAATTCTCGCTGAGGCCCTTGGGGTGAATTTAAAAGTGATTGCTGGTTATGCAGGCCGGGAGGGAGAGATGGCGATGTTAAGGGGAGAAGTTGCGGGCCAGCTCGGGTCCTATATTGCTCTCCGTCCATTTATTAAGGCTGAGGGATGTCGCATCCTTTTACAGGTGGGGGCTAAAAAACATCCGGAACTTCCTGATGTCCCATTAGCCCTTGACCTGAAGGTTTCTGAAAGAGGGAGGAAACTGTTGGTGCTCATGGCGAGCATTGCTGAGATGTGGCGTTTTACTGCCGCTCCTCCGAATATATCGGCTGGAAGGCTGGCGGTATTAAAGGATGCTTATAAAAAGGCCCTTACCGACCCGGAGCTTTTAAAAGATGCTAAAAAGATGGGGTTGGATCTCGATCCCGGCTTTGGAGAGGATGTGGCAAAAATGGTAAGGGAGGCGATTCAGCAGCCAGAGGAAAACGTCGCCCTGCTGAAACAAATCATCAAGATCGACTAAAATAAGAATTTCCATCGTTCGTGCCTGCACGCCGAAGTGCCTATCTTCGACAAAACGCTTCATGCAGGCAGGCGTTTCGGCACGCAGGCGTGGGTGACACACTCGTCATGAAAGATTACCTTATCCTTGATGGATGTTGGATGAAAAAGGAGGTAAGGAGCAATGTTTGAAGCGTTGATCAATGGGCTATGGATGGCCCTCAACTGGAAAGTCTTTAGTATGATGCTGCTTACCATCCCCATTGGTTTGATTCTCGGTATCCTTCCAGGCGTTGGAGGAAAGGTAGGGCTTGCCTTATTAATTCCCTTCTGCTTTGGAATGGAGCCGGAAGTGGGAATCGCCTTTTTATTAGGGATGCATGCTGTCGTTCATACCGGTAGCCCCGTCCCTGCCATCCTTTTCAATACCCCTGACGGTCCAGCAGCCGCTACCTGTGTGGATGGTTTCCCAATGGCCCAGAAGGGCGAAGCAGGAAGGGCATTGGGGGCAGCCCTTGCCTCCTCCGGGGTTGGAGGAATTGTCGGAGCCGTATGTTTGGCCCTCACCATTCCTGTGGTAAGACCGGTGGTCCTGGCCTTTGGACCACCGGAGTTCTTTATGATGATGATCCTCGGCCTCACCTTTATCTCCGTGATGAGCAGTGAGTCATTAATGAAAGGGATGATAGCAGGGGGGCTGGGCATGATCATCTCCTTTGTAGGCATGGATCCTCAAACCGGGGTGGTGCGTTTTGCCTTTGACCAGCTCTATCTTTTTGACGGCATTAATATTGTTACGGTGGTCATCGGTATCTTTGCCATTGCAGCGGCGATCGACATGGGAATCAAGGGAGGGGCAATCGCTCATACCCGACCTGAGGATGTTAGGGGAGCAGGAATATGGCAGGGCATTAAAGATACCTTTATTCACTGGAATCTCACGATACGCTGTAGTGTCATCGGAAGTGTCATCGGGATGATTCCCGGGTTGGGCGGAGATGCTGCCGGCTGGATCTGTTATGGCCATGCGGTGCAGAGTTCAAAAAATCGAGAACGATTTGGTAAAGGGGCTGTAGAGGGCGTGCTCGCTCCGGAGAGCGCGAATAATTCAAAAGAAGGAGGCGCCCTGCTTCCTACTATTGCCTTTGGGGTGCCTGGAAGTTCCGGCATGGCCGTCCTTCTCGGCGCATTAATGATCCTTGGCCTGGTTCCGGGACAGGAAATGCTCACCAAGCATCTCGATCTCGTCTTCAGCATGGTCTGGATATTAGTTTTCGCCAATATCATTGCCGTATTGATGTGTCTGCCCCTGGCGAAATATCTTGCAAAAATAACCTTTATACGCACCTCCATTATCATCCCCTTCATTCTTACATTTGGTATTCTGGGCAGTTATTTGGCAACGAATCATTTCGGGGATATTTTTGTGACCCTCATCATGGGTGGGGTGGGTTACGGGATGATGGTCTTCGGTTATCCTCGAGGACCTCTGGTCCTCGGCATGGTTCTCGGGAAGATGGCTGAGAACAATCTCCATCTCTCCCTGAATCTTTATGGGCTTTATTTCCTCCTTCGTCCTATGACACTGCTTCTTATGGCCTGCGCTATAAGTGTCGTCGTTTATTCGGTTAGCCGCAGGAAAAAGTAGAGAAAAAAATGGAGGGTAAGAGATCATGCGACTAAAAGTAAAAGACTTTTACAACCTTTTTTTAATCCTCTTTTTTTTAGCAGTCATCATAGCTGCTCTCGGATACAACCCAAAAGCCCGTCTCATTCCCCTGGTCATCGCCTTACCCTGTCTGGGAATGGCCATTGCACAGTTTATCCTGGATTTAGGCAGGGGGGGTAAGAAAGGCTCGTCCATGGAAGATGAGCTTTTTCAGGGGATTATGAAGAAGGTTTATCATATGGACATCTCTGCTGATGATCAGGTAAAGGAAAAAAAATGGGGGTTAGAAAAGACCAAGCGTTTATCGGGCAGCATCTTCTGGATTCTGTGTTTTGTGGCCTCTATTTTTCTTCTTGGATTTCTAACTGCCATCCCTCTTTTTACGATCATATATATGCGGTTTAAACGTGAGAGTTGGCTTCTGTCACTCTCCTGTGCCGCAGGGCTCTGGTTGACCGTTTACCTCGCCTTTGTGGTTGCAGCCAAGACCACCCTTTACGAAGGTTTGATCTTCAGGCTTTTTGGCGGGGAGTGAAGGGAGCCCGATGGCCTTATTTTTGAACAATGTTGATGTTAAGGGCCTTTTAACCATGGAAATGACCATGGAGGCCTTAGAAAAGGCATATGTCCAGATGATCAGAGGGGAGGCGGTCTGCCGGCCCCGAATTGATCTTCAGATTCCCACCAGCGATCCTCAAAAAATCTACCAGTGGGGGACGATGGAGGGAGGTTCTTCCTCCGGATATTTTGCTATCCGCATGAAATCGGATGTTCTGTATGAACAGGAGTATGGGGGGACCCGCACTCTGGAAAAATATTGTGTCCAGCCGGGAACGTTCTGCGGCTTGATCTTTCTCTTTAGAGTAGATAATGGGGAACCCCTGGCCCTGATCAACGATGGCTATTTGCAACATATGCGGGTAGGGGCTGATTCCGGCCTGGGTGTGAAGTACATGGCCCGAGAGGATTCAAAAGTGGTGGGGATGTTCGGCTCCGGCGGAATGGCCCGATCCCACGTTGATGCCATCCGTTTGGTCAGGAATGTCAAAAGGATTCAGGTTTACAGTCCCACGCAAGCCAATCGGGTAGCCTACGCTCAAGAGATGGAAGAAAAACATGGAATTGAAACCATCCCTCTGGATCGTCCCGAGGATGTCTATAAAAGGGCTGATATTCTTGCAGGCTGTACGGATGCCAGCGTTCCCGTTATCCTGGGCAAACATGTTCAAAAGGGAACCCACATTATTTCCGTGGGAGGCCGTCCTGATCAGGAAACCTTTAAAAAAATAGATCGATTTCTCAGGCTGGGCAATGCCACTTCGGCCCTGGGTAAATCCGAGGTGACCGACGAATTCTTGATCTATGCGATCCCGGAGTTGGAAGGGAGAAGAATACTAAGGCCCCACAAACATTCTGCCGGTGTCGTCAAAGAGATCGGTGAGGATAAGGTCATCTATCTTAAGGATATTCTTGGGGGCAAGAAGGGACGAAGGTCTGCTGACGAGATCACCTATTCGGAGAGAGGAAATCTCCAGGGGGCGCAATTTCATGCCGTGGCAGGTCGTGTTTATGAATTGGCCAGAGAACGGGGCGTGGGCAGGAAAATCCCCACGGAGTGGTTTTTACAGGATATCAGGGATTGAGAAGAATGAGGACCGGGTGATGAGAGCCAAGCAGGTGATATCATGGCTGAGCTGAAAATCACGATGGCCCTTTCGCTTTATGACCGTCACGTTCCTTTCTTCGATGGGACGGTCCTTCCTCCAGAGAACATGGAGTTAAAGGTGCTGCAGGTGGGCCAGTCGGTTCCATTGAGGGACGGGGCAGACCGTCATGAGAGGATGATCAGCCATAGCGAGTTTGATATCTGTGAACTCTCCCTTTCCTCGTATCTCATGGCCAAAAGCCGGGGGATGCCTTTCACAGCCGTTCCCGTTTTCCCGAGAAGACTCTTCAGCCAATCTCAGATGTACGTCAATGTCTCATCAGGCATTCAGAAACCTGAGGATCTGATCGGCAGGAAGGTCGGGCTCAGTTCATTTCAAACGACCCTTTCGGTCCTGGCCAAGGGTGATCTCCGGTCGGAGTACGGAGTCCCCTGGCAAAAGATCAAATGGTTCGTGAACCGGGAGGAGAGTGTTCCTTTCCTGCCCAGGGAGGGGACCTTTCTTCAGAAGATCGATACTGGAAAAAAAATTGGGAATATGATAGAAAATGGAGAAATTGATGCGCTGTTCATGCCCCATCCTCCCAAATCGATTACGCAAGGCTCTGATAACGTGAGACGTCTTTTCCAGAACGTAAAGGAAGAGGAGCTGAGATATTACCGTAAAAACGGATTCTATCCGATCATGCATGTCATTGCCCTGAAACAGGGACTGGTTGAAAAACATCCATGGGTGGCAGGGGCCATCATGAATCTCTTCGAAGAGGCCAAGAAGATCTCTTCCCAGTATTATGATGATCCGAACTGGTCGCAGTTAGCCTGGGGGCGCCATTTCTATGAAGAACAGCGAGACCTCCTGGGAGCCGATTTGTGGCCTTCTGGAATCAGTAAGAACCGGGCCAATCTCGAGCGGTTCATCGACTATTCTTATGATCAGGGGCTCATTGATAAAGCAATGGAAGTAGAAAGTCTTTTTGCCAACTCCCCTGTCAACATTTAATCATTTTGACCCATCAAAGGAGGTGATTGTTGAAACGAAAATGCAGGCCATGCGCGTTTTTTAAAACTTGTATCAATTTAGCGGCTTGAAATAAGCTTGTTAAAATCCCTCCCCACCTCCCTTT
>JASEIE010000176.1 GCA_030024065.1 Thermodesulfobacteriota bacterium | reverse complement strand
GGCGTCATCAGCGAAGTCCTGGAGTAAGTTCGCGATATCGATTTTCCATATGGAGTGTGTGAATGAGGAATATTTTAAATTTGGCCTGTTCAGAGTGTAAACGAAGAAATTATTCTACGATGAAGAATAAACGGACCACTCCGGACAAGTTGGAATTAAAGAAGTATTGCCGTTTCTGTCGAAGGCATACTGTTCATAAAGAGACAAAGTAATGAGGGAGAGTGGAAGGTGGCAGGTTGAGGATAGAATTTTTTTTAAACCACATTCCACTTTCAACATGCCACAAACGAAAAATAGGCCAGTAGCTCTAACGGATAGAGCACCGGACTCCAAATCCGGGTGATGGGGGTTCGAATCCCTCCTGGCCTGCCATGGACCATGTAAGGTGCATGGCAAGAGCCCTGAACCTTACATGGTTTAGGGCCTGCCAATCTGTCATTAGGATGAGTGGAGGAGATGGCTTTTTCTGTTCGAGAAAAGTTTGAAGGGATTAAGCAGTTCTTAAGGGAAGTGAAGATAGAGCTGAAGAAGGTCACCTGGCCATCCAGAAAGACTACTCTTTCCGGTACGGCTGTTGTTCTCGTTGCTGTTTTCATCATCGCCTTCTTTTTAGGAATTGTTGATTCAGGGTTATCCAGTCTCATCCGCGAGTTGTTAAAAAGGGCTGTCAGTTAAAAAGGGACAATCCTTATCTCCCCTCCTGAAAGACTGTCTATAGCAGGTTGGAGATGGTGGAGGATATGACACAAAAGTGGTATGTCATTCATACTTATTCAGGATTCGAAAACAGAGCCAAACAGAATTTAGAGGAGAGGATTAAGAACCTCGGCAAAGAGAAATTTTTTTCCTCCATCCTGATCCCCACAGAGACAGTGGTGGAGTTGGCGAAGGGAAAGAAAAAGACTTCGCAACGGAAGATTTTCCCGGGATATCTATTGGTTCAAATGGAATTGAATGAAGAGACATGGCATTTTGTAAAGGAAACACCGAAGATCACCGGTTTCGCAGGAGACAGCACCAAGCCGATTCCACTTTCGGAGAAGGAGGTGGAGGAGATCCTTGATCAGATGAAAGAAGGTGTTTCAAAGGCAAAGCCTAAGATCTCTTTCAATTCGGGGGATAGCGTTCGGGTGATCGACGGTCCGTTCGTCAATTTTATAGGGACAATCGAAGAGATCAAACCCGAGAAAAGAAAGCTGAAAGTTCTGGTTTCCATCTTCGGGAGACCCACCCCGGTCGAGTTGGATTTTTTACAGGTGGAAAAGAATTAATCGTAGTCGGAGGAGCGAAGTATGGCAAAAAAAGTGGCGGCAATGGTGAAACTTCAGATTCAAGCGGGGCAGGCCAATCCCTCTCCTCCGGTTGGACCGGCTCTGGGACAGCATGGAGTGAACATCATGGAGTTTTGCAAGGCCTTCAATGCCCGCACTCAGGGACAGGAAGGGATGATCATCCCTGTGTTGATCACGATCTATTCTGATCGGTCCTTCACCTTCCTGACGAAGACACCGCCTGCTTCCATCCTATTGAAACGGGCTGCAAAAATTGTGAAGGGGTCAGGAGAACCGAACCGAAACAAGGTGGGCAAAGTGACAAAAGACCAGGTCCGGGAGATTGCCCAGATTAAACTAAAAGATCTCAATACAGTGGATCTGGAAGGTGCGATCCGTACAGTCGAAGGAACCGCTCGAAGCATAGGACTGGAGATCGTTTGAGAGAAGGAAGATGGCAAATAAAGGAAAAAAGTATTTAGAGGCGAGAGGCAAGGTAGAACGAAATACAAAGTATGATCTGGAAGAGGGGGTGAAACTCCTTCTGGAGACGGCCTATGCCAAATTTGATGAAGGGGTAGACGTCGCTATCCGTCTCGGGGTCGATCCGAAGAAAGCAGATCAGATGGTGCGTGGGACGGTTGTCCTTCCTCATGGGACCGGCAGGAAGGTGAGGGTGCTCGTCTTTGCCAAAGGTCAAAAAGAGAAAGAGGCGCTGGATGCCGGGGCCGATTTTACCGGAGGAGAGGATCTGATCGAAAAGATTTCAAAAGGGTGGCTGGAATTTGATAAGGCCATTGCTACTCCGGACATTATGGGCCAGGTGAGTAAACTTGGGAAGATCCTGGGGCCTCGTGGATTGATGCCCAATCCAAAGGTGGGTACGGTCACCTTCGATGTGGAGAGGGCCGTCAAGGAGATTAAAGCAGGGAAGGTGGAGTTTAAGGTGGAGAAGGCAGGGGTGGTACATGTCCCGGTGGGGAAGACTTCTTTTGGACCAAACCGATTGTTAGAAAATATTAAAACCCTTCTGGATGTGATCCTTCGTGTAAAACCACCCACCAGCAAGGGGGTCTATTTGCGAGGCATCGCCCTGTCCACGACGATGGGGCCAGGGATTAAGATCGATCCTGTCCAGATCAGAAATATTGCGAAGGCATAAATATAGCCTCATCGAGGAGGTAGAGTTCGTTGAATCGGAACGAGAAGAATCAAGTCGTATCCGTTTTTTCAAAAAGGGTAGCAGGGTTCCAAGCCGCTGTCCTGACCCATTATCGCGGCCTCAATGTGGAACAGGTGAATATCCTGAGGCGGCGTTTAAGGGAGGAGAAGATCTCCTATCATGTGGTCAAGAATACATTGATGAATCTGGCCGCCAAAGGGACGGATCTGGAAAAGCTGGCTGATTATTTTGAAGGGCCAACCGCAATCGCCATCTCCCATGGTGATCCGGCTCTTCTTGCAAAAATTCTGCTGGAGTTTGTCAAAACACAACCTAAACTTGAGATCAAAGTGGGTCTGATTCAGGGGAAGGTCACATCACCCGATGAGATAAAGATTTTAGCCACATTGCCCCCCAGGAAGGTCCTCTTGGCTCAGATATTGGGCGGGATTCAGATCTCGGGGCAACAATTAGGCGGAACCATTCTCAGCGCCCTTCGACAGGTCATCGGTGTGGTTCAGGCCCGGGTCGATCAATTGGCCGAATTGGAAAGTGGAAAGTAGAGAGTGGAATGTCGAAAGCAGAAAGTGGAAGGTGAAAGGAAATTTTTCTCTTTTTAGCTACTCTCTACTTTCTACATTCCACTCTCTAATTAAATAGATAGGAGGATTTTCGAATGGCCGATATTCAAAAAATTGTAGAAGAGATCAGCAATCTCACTTTGCTGGAAGCTCGGGACCTGGTGAAGGTTCTTGAGGAGAAGTTAGGGGTCAAGGCAGCTGTCCCGATGGCTGTGGCAGCAATTTCCACTGCGGGGGCAGGAGCTGGTGCAGAAGCAGCTCCGAAAGAAGAGAAGACCGAGTTCGATGCGATCCTGACCGGTTTTGGCGACAAAAAGATCCAGGTGATCAAGGTCGTGAGGGAACTGACCGGACTGGGTTTGAAAGAGGCCAAAGATCTTGTCGAGGGTATCCCCAAGCCTGTGAAAGAAGGAGTTTCCAAAGAAGAAGCTGCAACGATCAAAAAGAAACTCGAAGAGGCTGGTGGGACAGTCGAAGTGAAATAGGAAAAGCATACGTGCGTTGAACGACATCGTTGTCTCTTCCCGGAAGGACAGAACCAATGAAAGTCCGATAGGGAGGAGACTTTTTATTTGAGGAAGGAGTTCGTATGGCCAGCATCATTCCTGTCTATCGTCGGTATCGTAAAAACTTCTCAAAGATCAAGGAGGTCCTGGAGATCTCCAATCTGGTCGAAGTTCAAAAGCGATCTTACGAAAAATTTCTGCAAGCCGATGTGGATCCGGAACAACGAGAGCCCGCAGGGCTTCAGGGGGTCTTTAAAACCGTCTTCCCGATCAAGGATTTTTACGAAACCGCCTCCCTCGAATTTGTGAGTTACCGCCTCACCGAACCAAAATATGATGTGGAGGAGTGTCTCCTGAGGGGGATGACCTATGCCGCTCCCATCAAGGTGACCGTTCGCCTGGTCGTCTGGGATGTGAATGAGGAGACTAAGGCGAAGAGCATCAAGGCGGTGAAAGAACAAGAGGTCTATTTTGGCGAAATTCCTTTGATGACAGAGAATGGGACCTTCATCATCAACGGGACGGAACGGGTCATCGTAAGCCAGCTGCACCGTTCCCCTGGCGTCTTCTTCGATCAGGATAAGATCAAGCCCCATTCGGGGGGAAAGATTTTTTACTATGCCCGCATCATCCCCTATCGAGGATCCTGGATCGATTTCGAATTTGATCAGAAGGATCTCCTCCATGTGCGAATTGACCGGCGGCGAAAGATTCCGGTGACCGTTCTCCTCCGGGCGTTGAAATATACGGGCCAGGAACTCCTGGACTATTTCTATCGAAAGGAGAAGATCCTTCTTCGAAAGGGAAAGTTCGCCAAGGAGATATCGAAAGATGTCCTTGTAGGACAGAAGGCGACCATCGACATTCTCGATCCGGAAACCCATAAGGTGATTCTGAAGAAACATCGCCGGATCACCGAAGAATCCTTCAAGAAGCTGGAGATGACCAAGATTAACGCCATTCCGGTGGAGCCCCAGGATTTGATCGGAAGATATCTGGCGAGGGATGTGATCGAATCGGAGACGGGAGAGGTGATTGCCGAGTGCAATGGAGAGGTGACAGAGAAGCTTCTCGACGTAATGAAAGAGAGGAAGGTCGAAGAATTCGAGGTCCTTTTCATCGACAACATCAATGTGAGCTCGTCCCTGCGGGACACCCTGGTGATCGATAAGATCGAGTTGAGTCGGGAGGAGAGGGAGAAATTACCCATCCAGGAGCCCAGGAAATCGATACGGGAGAAAGAATCCGAAAGGGCTCTCATTGATATCTACAAGAGGCTTCGGCCCGGCGATCCCCCTACCATTGAGACAGCGATCAGCCTCTTCCATAACCTCTTCTTCAATCCAGAACGATACGACCTTTCCAAAGTGGGAAGGATGAAGTTGAACCACAAACTCGGCCTCAGGGAAAATCCTCTCAAGGTGCTGGTTTTTACCGAGAATTGGAAGAAGGATGCCGTGGAGGCTGGAGCGGTCTTTGCGGGAGGGAAAGAACTGGTGGACCGGATTCTGGGTGGATGGCTTGACTTCGATGAGGTGATTGCCACTCCGGAGATGGCCGATGAGGTCCAGCGGGCTGCCAAAATACTTCGTCCCATCGGATTACTGCCTTCCCTGAAAGAAGGAAGCATCACCGAGGATGTGAAGGGAAAGATTCGGAAGATTCTTGAAGACGAGAAGGCGACCCTGAGAAGGCGAGATGTACTGGAGGTAGTGAAATACCTGATCCGATTGAAGGACGGTCAGGGTTCAGTCGACGATATCGACCATCTGGGGAACCGTCGCGTGAGAACGGTTGGAGAGTTACTCGAAAATCAGTATCACATCGGATTGGTGAGGATCGAGAGGGCGATCAAGGAACGGATGAGCCTTCAGGATATCGAGACATTAATGCCCCATGATCTCATCAATTCCAAACCCCTCTCCGCTGTGATCAAAGAGTTTTTCGGTTCCAGTCAGCTTTCTCAATTTATGGATCAGACGAATCCTCTCTCTGAGATCACCCACAAGCGACGGCTCTCCGCACTGGGGCCGGGAGGGCTTACACGTGAGAGGGCCGGATTTGAAGTCAGGGATGTCCATCCCACTCATTATGGTCGAATCTGCCCCATCGAGACCCCGGAGGGTCCCAACATCGGTTTGATCACCTCGCTCAGCACCTATGCCCGTGTCAACGACTATGGTTTCATCGAAACACCTTATCGGGAAGTGGTCAATGGCAAGGTGACCAACCACATCCGGTATCTCTTCGCCCTTGACGAAGAGGAGGAAACCGATGGACAGAAACCTGCCATCGCTCAGGCCAATGCGCCCCTCGATCGAGACGGGCGATTTACCGCTCCACTCGTCTCCGCCCGAAGAGGATGGGAGTTCGTGATGGTCAAGCCGGAGGAGATTCGCTATATGGATGTTTCGCCCAAACAGCTGGTGAGCGTGGGCACCTCTCTCGTTCCCTTTCTTGAGAACGACGATGCGAACCGGGCCCTCATGGGATCGAATATGCAACGCCAGGCTGTTCCCCTCTTGCGGACAGATGCACCCCTGATCGGGACCGGAATGGAGGCCATTGTGGCAAGGGACTCCGGGGTGACCGTTGTTGCAAAGAGGGATGGGATCGTCGAAGATGTCGATGCCTCACGCATTGTCATCCGTGCCGATGAGGATGGCCAGAGAGAGAACGACTCAGGGGTGGACATCTACACCCTGATCAAATACAAACGATCCAACCAGAATACCTGCATCAATCAGAGGCCGATTGTTCAGGTGGGAGAGCAGGTCAGAAAAGGGGAAGTGATTGCCGATGGGCCGGCCACGGATATGGGAGAGCTGGCTCTTGGTGGGAATGTCCTCGTGGCCTTCATGCCCTGGGGCGGTTACAACTTTGAGGATTCGATTCTCATCAGCGAAAAGATGTTGAAAGAGGATACATACACCTCCCTTCATATCGAAGAAATGGAGTGTGTCGCACGGGATACCAAGCTGGGAAAAGAGGAAATCACCTGCGATATCCCCAACGTCGGGGAAGAAGCGTTAAAGGACCTGGATGAGAGTGGCATCGTCCGGATTGGAGCAGAGGTCAAGCCAGGTGACATTCTCGCCGGGAAGGTGACCCCAAAAGGGGAGACCCAACTCTCTCCGGAGGAGAAACTCCTGCGGGCCATCTTTGGCGAAAAGGCAGGGGATGTTCGGGACACCTCACTCAAGGTCCCCCACGGAATTGAAGGGATTGTGATCGATGCGAAAGTCTTCTCCCGGAAGGGCCAGGAGAAGGATGAAAGGATGAAGGCGATCGAAGAGCATGAGAGGGCGAGGTTGCTGAAGAACCAGGCCGATGAGATCCGCATCATCCAGAACAGCACGCGACGAAAGATCGGGAAGTACCTGATCGATAAGAAGGCGGCCCATCGGATCGCCGATGAGAAGAAGAATCGCGTCTATTTAGAGGCGAAAGAACGGATCGGAGAGGAACATCTCTTCGCCATCCCCTTTGACCGGCTGAAGGGGATCGATGTGCTGGAAGGCAAGAGGGTTATCCTTGAGGTACACAAGTTCCTCGACCATGCCGAACTCCAGATCAATGTCGTCAAGGGAGTCTTTTCGGATAAATTGGCCAAGTTAAAGAAAGGGGACGAACTGGCTCCGGGTGTGATCAAATCGGTAAAGGTCTATATCGCCATCAAGCGCAAGCTTTCGGTGGGCGATAAGATGTCCGGGCGCCATGGAAACAAAGGGATCATCTCCCGGGTCCTCCCCGAAGAGGATATGCCCTATCTGGAGGATGGAACTCCTGTCGGTATCGTCCTCAACCCATTGGGCGTTCCCTCGCGAATGAATGTGGGACAGATTCTGGAAACCCACCTGGGATGGGCTGCCAAGGGGCTGGGATGGAGGATCGCCGAATATTTGGAGAAGAGCTACAATCCCAAAATCCTTCGGAGAAGGATCAAAGAGATCTACTCTTCAAAAGACGTGAACGAATATGTAGAGCAGGCGACGGATGAGGAGATAATTGAATTGGCCCGAAAACTGGGCAAGGGGATCTATATCTCCGTACCTATTTTTGACGGCGCCTCCGAGGAAGAGATCAAAGAACATCTGAACAAGGCAGGACTGCCGATGAGTGGCCAGACCATTCTCTATGACGGGAGGACGGGCGAACCTTTCCATCATAAGGTGACGGTGGGATATATGTATCTGCTCAAACTCCACCACCTGGTGGACGATAAGATCCATGCCCGATCGATTGGCCCCTACTCTCTGGTTACCCAGCAGCCATTGGGAGGCAAAGCTCAGTTCGGAGGGCAACGGTTAGGGGAGATGGAAGTCTGGGCCTTAGAGGCTTATGGCGCAGCCCATTCTCTTCAGGAATTCCTGACCGTGAAGTCGGATGATGTGGCCGGACGGACTCGGGTCTACGAGGCCATTGTAAAAGGGGAGCATACCCTGGAGTTCGGACTTCCAGAATCCTTCAACGTTCTGGTCAAGGAACTGCAGAGCCTCTGTCTGGATACGGAATTGATCGAAGAGAAGAGGGAAGAACTTTCATAGAGATTGGAAAGTAGAAGGTGGAGGGTGGAAAATCCCTTTAACCACTTTCCAATCTCCACCTTCCACCCACGAAGTAAACCCCGTTAGAAATTCCAGCGGGGCATTAAACGGAGCACTTCTTGGAAGTACTACCATAAACCCTGCCCTCCGGGGTGGAGCCCCCTACGGGGCGGAACCCGGAATTAATCTAAATGGTAGCACTTTTATAAAGTGCTCCATAAAATGTAACCCCGCTGCAGCCGCCGGCCCAGAGGGCCTCTGGCCCGGAGGGAGTAGCGGGGCATTATTTCTAACGGGGTAAAGGAGGGAGACCTTGGAAGATTATTTATCGTTCTTCGAAAAAGAGAAGAGTCCAATCCATTATAATTCCATTCGCATCTCTATCGCCTCTCCGGAAAAGATCG
>JASEIE010000175.1 GCA_030024065.1 Thermodesulfobacteriota bacterium | reverse complement strand
GCTTCAAGGTTTTTCCAGAAGAACCTCCCGACCCTTTTCTATCTCTTTAACTGAGAAGGTGTGAAAAAATTAAGAATTCAAAAATAGACCCCTTGAAATCATTGAGGAATTTAATATCAGAAAGAGGCATTTTCCAATTTTTTCACACCTTCCGAGGGGTTACTTCACTTCCGTCGCCTCACCTCTTCAACGATGGCAGGGATGATCTTTCCGGCAGAGCCAGAGATCAGATAGTCTGATATCTGGCCTGTCAGAGGGGTGGGCTCCGTATTGATTTCGATAATCGTGGCTCCCCTCTCTTTTGCCATGATGGGAATGGATGCAGCCGGGTAGACGATCGCAGAGGTTCCGATGACCAGAACTGCACTGCAGGATTTGGACTCTTTAAATGACATGACCTGGGCCTCCCAGGGGATGGGTTCGCCGAAAAAGACAACATCGGGCTTCAGAAGGGAGGAGCAACGGGGACAGCGGGGTGGGAGATCCTCCATTTTGAGGGAGGTGCCATCGATGGTCGTGGAGCATTTCAGGCAGGAGAGGGTCCTGTGACTTCCATGGAATTCGATCACATTCCGGCTTCCTGCTGCCTGATGGAGCCCATCCACATTCTGTGTGATGACCGAGGAGAGTAACCCCACCTGTTCTAACTCAGCCAATCCAGCATGGGCAGGGTTGGGTTTCGCCGTCATGATGAGGGAGAACATATCTTTGAGCATCATCCAGACCTTATCCGGATTCGAATTGAAGGCATGGATATGGGCGTACTCTTCGGGATCATATTTCTGCCAGAGGCCCTCAGCGCTTCTGAAGTCAGGGATTCCGCTTTCCACGGAGATGCCAGCGCCGGTAAAAGCGATTGTTTTTTTCGATTGGAGAATGTCTTGAGCGGCTCTCTGGATGAGTTGGTGATCCATCTGTTTCTCCCTTCGGTCGAAAGTTCGGAGATCGGAGTTCAGAGTTCGGAGTTCGGAGTTTCAAATCGAAACACTCCGAACACCTGCCTGTGCGAAGCCGCTTCGGCGAAGGCAGGCCGAACTTATTACTCCGAACTATTTTTGCCTTCTCAAAAACTTTCTAATCAAAGAAAGGGGACCTGACCGAATAACCACGTCTCCGATCCTTTTCCTCTTCACATTGGACCAGGATTCCCAGTGAACGATCTTCTCCAGTTCCACTCTGGAAGGGACTTCTGCCTTCTCTTCGGGATACCCTAATGTGATGAGAGCGATCACTTCGATAGGTTTCGGAATGCTGAGAATCTCTTTCACCTTCGGTTCATCAAAGGCGCCGATCCAGCACGTTCCGAGACCGAGACTGGTGGCCATGGTCATCATATTGCCTCCGGCCAGGGTGGCATCATATCTTCCATACTTTCCCTTTCGGGTATCGAAGCCAAGGGCAAGGAGGACAGGGGCTTTTTCGACATGGGAGAATTTGATGAAGAAGAATCGGGCCATCTCCCCGATCTGTTTTCTTGTTTCGGGATCTGTGACCACGATGAAGTGCCAGGGCTGGAGGTTTGCGCCGGTGGGTGCCCATCTTCCTGCCTCCAAAATCTGGGCAAGAAGATCTTGTGGAATGGGTTTATCCTGATAGACCCGGATAGACCTTCGGGATTTTAATAGGTTTAAAATATCCACTTCAATAAGGGTTGAGAGCTATTCGTTTGGGTTATCTGCATGGAGCCTTTAAGTTTTTTCATAAGCATTAAGAAAATCGTCTCTTGAGATACCTGCCTGGGTACAGATCGTTCTGAGCGTTGAGGATTTTATCAATACCTAAACTCCAGCTTCTGCAACAAATGCCTCTAAAATAGGGGGTTCAACCTCGAGGACATTTTCTCCAAATGTTTCAATATGAAAACGGATTGCAGATTTTACATCCGAAAAAGCATCTTCATATGTATCTCCTTGTCCGACGACAACGCCTTTTAGCCCTAATGGATAAGCCACATACCCATCAGGATGTTTTTCTACAATAATCTTATATTGTTTCATAAAATCGGCCTCCTTTTTGGCACATGCAATAAAGGTAGGACTTCATTTTGCATAAGTCAAATCACAAATTTTGCCAAGTCTCATCCTCCTCAGGTTTTAGCCAATCTTTTT
Organism: Thermodesulfobacteriota bacterium; assembly: GCA_030024065.1. The sequence goes on along the minus strand of JASEIE010000175.1, from coordinate 6,366 downwards.
TTAAAGAGGATTCGCTTGCAATAGCAGTATATAGCTTTTCTTTAATTATTCTTGCCTTTAGAAATTGAACAAAGTCCAACACCTCATCAAGGAAAGGTTCTGAAACCTGATCAATCTCCTTTATCAATAATTCTTTTTTACCCATATCATCCCTCACTTTTCTATATTAAAAGGTACCACTTTGCCCAAAATTTAGCAATTTGTCACAATTTTCTTTTCAAAGTTATGATGTCCCTATAAGCAGGGATCACTCCGAATCCATCTGCTTGGATGGCCGCTCTTTTGACCGATTCGATTAAGGCCGTCTCTCCAAGAAGTCCGATTGTATTCACATCGGCTTTTTTCTTGCCCATCGAGAGGGCAAAGACCATATCTCCATCGAAGGTGGTATGAATGGGTGAGATCACTTTGGCCAGACCCGATTGGGCGATCCGGGCGATCTGATGGACCTCCTTTGTCGAAAGGTTGGCATTGGTTGCAATGACCCCAAGGGTTGTATTGAAAGCGGAGGGGTCAGAAGGGGTGAGCGCTCCGAACTGTTTTCGCGTCACGCCTTTCTTGATCCACCCAGATGAATTTGCTAATTGAAAACTATTTTTCGATTTTCTTGCCCCTGCTAAAATTTGATTTGATTCGGGATCGCACACATCACCAAAGGCATTGACCACGACCAGAGCTCCGACAACGATTCCCTCTGGTCCCCGGATACTGGAGGTGCCGACTCCGCCCTTCATTGCTCGTTCAATTCCAAAAAGTTTTCCCACTGTTGCTCCTGTCCCAACCCCCACACTTCCTTCTTCCACCTTTTTTGAGGCATTGAAGCAAGCTTCATATCCCATTTTATGATCCGGCCTCACGTGAAAGTCACCAATGCCAAAATCGAAAATAACAGCCGTAGGCACAATGGGGATCTTCGTCTTGACCACATCGAATCCCTTTCCCCTTTCCTCCAGAAAGGTCATCACCCCTCCTGCGGCATCCAGACCGAAGGCGCTTCCGCCGGTAAAGAGAATGGCATGAATTTTTTCGACCAGGTGGAGGTAGGTGAGGGCATCGATCTGTCTGGTTCCGGTTGCTGTGCCACGGATATCGACACCTCCAATCGCTCCCTCTTCGCAGAGAATAACCGTACAACCGGTCAATGCTTTAAAATCACTGGAATGACCAACCTTAATCCCCGGAACATCTGTGATGGCATTGAGCTTTTTCATCCTGTGGAAATCTTACCAAAAACGAAGAAGAGGTGTCAATGACCTGTATGCCTTCCCTGCAATTCAGACACTGGACTTCAGACCTGCCTACCGCAGGCAGGCGTCAGACCCCAGACTTCTCTAACATAGGAAAACAAGATTATTTCACTCTTTTGAAATTCTTTCATATATACCAAGGGCGCAAGTTCTTCTGCCAACTGCCAGGCCTTTATCTTTTTGTAATCCCTGTCTATTTCCCCTCTTCAGTCTAATGCCTGCCTGCGGTAGGCAGGTCTAAGGTCTATAGTCTTACTGTCTGAATCACAAATGCCTTCCCATAGAGGTCTTCTTTTGAGTGCCTTTAAGGCATAAAATTGCTTTGATTAAAAAAATTCTTTCAATTATAATTGATGGAAATCTAGGCTGAAATTTCTTCAAACCTTTTTCCGTATTGGATCATTCGATCCAATACGCATTCTAAAAGAAAGGAGGAGGGAAGATTATGTGGATCCTACGATTGAATATGACTGAACGCACCTATCGTCTGGAAGAAGTGCCGGCTACTTACAAGAACCTGGGTGGCCGGGGATTGACGTCCACTATCGTCAATGATGAAGTTCCTCCGTTGGCTCATCCCCTCGGTCCCAACAACAAGCTCGTCTTTGCCCCTGGTATTGTGACAGGCACACCGGCTTCTACATCGGCCCGCATCTCTGTTGGCGGCAAGTCTCCGCTCACAGGTGGCATCAAGGAGTCCAATGCAGGTTCATCCTGGGCTCAGTACCTGGCGACCATGCAGATTAAAGCCCTGGTGGTGGAGGGTCAGCCTAAAGAGAAGGGGAATTACTGGATAGCCCATCTGACTTGGGACGCCAACGCCGCTAAACCCAAGGCAGAATTCTTCCCCGCCGATGAGTATGCGGGTAAGGATCTGTATGAAGTGTTTCCGAAGATCTACGAGCGTTTCGGTGGAAAAATTGCTATTGCAGGCTGTGGTTTGGCGGGCGAATACGGCTATGCCAACTCAGGCATTGTGTTCAACGACCTCGCAAAGCGTCCCAGCCGTTACTCTGGACGCGGTGGCCTGGGTTCGGTATTGGCGAGTAAGAGGCTCAAGTTCATTGTGGGAGACAGCAAGGGGGCTCCCGGAGTAGCCATTGTTGATAAAGCCCTGTTTGACCAGGGAAAAAAGAAACTGGATGAGGCTTTGCGCACTCATGACGTCACCAAGCCAAAAGGCGCCCTGAATACCTACGGAACGGCCGTCCTGGTCAACATCATGAATGAGGCTGGAGGTTACCCTACCCGCAACTTTTCCAGCGGCCGCTTTGAGGGGGCGGCCAAGACCGCCGGCGAAGCCATCTTTGAAGGGAACAAGGCGCGTCTGGGCAAGGAAGTGTACAACCATGCCTGCAGCCCTGGCTGCATCATCCAGTGCTCCAACACCTGGTACAAGCCCGATGGCACGGAGCACACCTCCTGCGTGGAGTATGAGTCCGATTGGGCCTTAGGCGCCAACTGTGGTATTGATAGCTTAGATGATATAGCTGAAATGATACGACTGTGCAATTCTTATGGTTTGGACACCATTGAGACTGGGACTACTCTGGCAGTAGCCATGGAGGCCGGTGTAATCCCCTTCGGTGATGGTAAGAAAGCCATTGGGCTCGTCAACGAGATGGGCAAGGGGACGCCTTTAGGCCGCATTCTGGGCGGCGGTACAGAGTTCACCGGCAAAGCCTATGGTTTGACCCGTGTGCCCACCGTGAAGGGTCAAAGCATGCCTGCCTATGAGCCACGTGCGGTCAAAGGGATTGGCATCACCTATGCCACCAGCACCATGGGCGCTGATCACACCGCTGGCTATACCATTGCTCCTGAAATCCTGAGCGTTGGCGGTAAGGCAGACCCCTTGAGCCCGGAAGGCAAAGCTGCCCTCAGCCGGGCTTTCCAGGCAACCACCGCCTTCATTGACTCCACTGGCCACTGCCTGTTCATCGCTTTTGCCATTTTAGACATTGCCAGCGGCTTTGAGGGTATGGTGGAAGAATGCAACGGCGTGCTGGGCACCAGCTGGAAGTCAGAAGACGCAGCCAAGGTCGGCGCAGAAATCCTGCGCAAAGAGAGGGCATTCAATGAGGCGGCTGGCCTTACCAAGGCAGAGGACCGTATGCCTGAATTCATGCGCTACGAGCCCCTGCCACCTCACAACCAGGTCTTTGACGTGCCCGATAGCGCACTGGACTCTGTCTACGGTGAGCTTTAGAGGATGGTTTGCACGGGCAGAGCGATTTTGCTCTGCCCGTGTTTCTTTGGTGAAACATGCCCAAGGTGCGTATCGATGACCAGGGTCGATTAGTCTTGCCCAATGAGTTTCTCGAGCGGCGGCACATCTCCCCTAATACTGAATATTGGCTGGATGGACGGGAAGGCGACTTGATGCTTCTTCCATGCCTCCCTGATGTCCGGAAACTTTACATCGAACCAACCACGGGATGCAACCTACATTGCCGAACATGCATCCGGAATGTCTGGGAAGATACAGTAGAGCAGATGCCCCAAAGCACTTTCCGACAGTTATTGGAAAGCCTGGGCCAACTGCCCACCCTGACACGAGTTGTTTTCACTGGCTTCGGAGAACCTCTCACCCATCCCCATATCCTGGAGATGATCCAGGGGGTGCGGAAGCACGGCTTAGCCGTTACTCTCGCTTCTAACGGGCTCTTGTTAGATGCCGAAATGGCCCGGGAGTTGGTGATGCTGGGTGTGGACAGAATGGTGGTATCGATGGATGGCGTGAAACCGGAGACCTATGCAAGCGTCCGCGGCGCGATGCTCTCTCAAGTCTTGGACAACATTCGAACCCTGAACGAAGCAAAAAGACAGCTTAACTCACTGACCCCCGCCCTGGGGATTGAATTTGTGGTCCTACAGAGTAACGTTGCCGAGCTTGCGGACCTGACGAGGTTAGCGTCGCGGCTCAATGCGGCCCGTGTCCTGGTCAGTAATGTTCTTCCGTACACGGAGGAGATGCGGAGTGAAATCCTTTACGGTTATGAGCCGCGCCCTCCGTTGGGCGCTTGCAGTTGGCCTGTTAAGGCCGATGCCTGGGTGATGTGGGGTACTTTGGAGCTGCCGCGTATGCACTGGGGCGCTGAGAGGCGCTGCCGATTTGTACAAGATCAGTCCATTGTGGTAGGGTGGGATGGAAGCGTATCGCCCTGTTATGCTCTGTCGCATAATTATAGCTACTTTGCTGTGGACGGCAGAAAAAAACAGGTGATTCGCTATGTCCTGGCAAACGTGAATGAACAACCTTTAGCGGAGATCTGGATGTCCGAGGAATATGTTCGTTTTCGCAGTGAGGTAAGAGGATTTCATTTTCCCTCTTGCCCGGACTGCGACCTGCGCGAAAGTTGCGACCTCCGCGGACGCAACGAAGGGTGCTGGGGATGGAACCCGTCCTGCGCTGATTGCCTCTGGGCTCAGGACATCGTGCGTTGTCCGTGAGGCGATGATGGAAGTTCGAGTAAAACTTTTCGCCAACCTGTGTCGTTATTTTGGCAATGTTTTACCGGGAATCCCATTTGAAGTCGAGATGCCCGAGGGAGCCACTCTATCTGATCTGGTGAATCGTCTGAAATTGCCTCGTGAAGAAGTGAACCCCGTAAGAAAGGATGGAGCTTTAACCCCCACCCTTTCTAAGATGAATATTATCTGTTTTTATCATCCTCGCCATAAATGGCGGGGCTTTCTAACGGGGTGAAGATATTTTTTGTCAAGGGACGTGCCCGTCCTATAGACTGGCCTCTGGAGCCTGGTGATGAGGTAGGCATTTTCCCTCTTGTTGCAGGAGGATGAAGTGGCCGACATTTCTTTGGATGTGTGGCTATACGGGGCTTTAGCGTCCCATGGAGGGGAGGCAGAGAAAGGGAGTTTTGCCAACTTAAAGATGAGCCTTCCTGGAGGAAGCACCATGGCTGATCTGCTGACACACCTTGGGATGCGAACCGAGGAAAGGGGGATCACTTTCATCAATGGGCAGTTGAGCGCACTGCCTGGTCTCCAGCCTGACTTGAGTCACATCCTGTGCGACGGCGACCGCGTTGCCTTTTTTGATCTTAAAAGCATGTGGCCTTTCCAGTACCGGCACGGTGCAATGATGACCGATGAAATGGTCCATGCCATGGGTGCCGAAAAAGACCAGGGCCTTCATCACACGTATAGGAAGGGATAGATGGACCCAGATGTTGCAATATCAAACCCGGGCAGGGGTGCTTTCAAACCCTTGCAATTGCGGATTTTTCGAAAAGGTAGGGTTACGTAGGATTTCACTTTAGGTGAAGTCCTGGTTTTCCCTAAAAACGCATGTAGCCAACTTCCAAAGGTGCCGCCGCAAGGCTTTTCCAGCACCCCCGCCCAGTTTCGATATTGTTTTTTTGCAACTGGTGAGTAGACAGACCTTGATTATGGTATAATGATAAAGAGAAAAGGAGAAAATAGAATGGAGCTAATGGAGGCGGTCAAGGGAAGACGAAGCATCAGGAAGTACAAACCTGATCCTGTCCCGGAAGAAGTGCTGAGAACTGTACTGGAAGCGGTGAAATGGTCTCCTTCCTGGGCCAATACCCAGTGTGGGGAAGTAATCGTCGTCAAGGACATGAAAGTAAAATCTGAACTGGCATCCACCCTTGCCAAGGGTAATCCAGCCCTCTCTTCCATGACCGATGCGCCGCTCGTTCTTGTCCTGTGCGGGAAGAAAGGGGTTTCCGGTTTTTATAAGGGGCAGGTGGCTACCGTGAAGGGAGATTGGTTGATGTTTGATACGGGAATCGCCACGCAGACTCTCTGTTTAACGGCTCACTCGCTGGGATTGGGCACGGTCGTCATTGGTCTGTTTGACCATAAAAAGGTTGAAGAAATATTGGGTGTTCCTGAGAATGTGGAGGTCGTGGCGATGACGCCTCTCGGATACCCAGCCACCCAAGGGTCTGCTCCAAAAAGGAAGGAAATTTCTGAGTTTGTTTTTTATGAAAAATACCATTAATCCCCTCTGCTCCCCCCTTTATCAAAATGTGCCAGAATACCCCCCAGCTCTGCTGGGGGGATGAATGGCCTACCCTCTCCCCTGGGGGGAGAGGGTTAGGGTGAGGGGGAAATGATCTTATGATCACCC
>JASEIE010000174.1 GCA_030024065.1 Thermodesulfobacteriota bacterium | reverse complement strand
TTTATTTGACGTTCGGAGGTAAAGGATTGCTTAAAGTAAAAAACATTGAAACTCTCTATGGATTGATTATGGCGATCCGGGGAGTCTCCATCGAGATTCAGGAGGGACAGATCGCCTCCATCCTGGGAGCCAATGGTGCCGGAAAGACCACGATCCTGAAGACCATCATGGGACTTTTAGAAGACCAACCCGATAAAGGAACCATTGAGTTCATGGGAAAGAGGATTGACGGAAAGGATGCTGAGGAGATCGTCCATCTGGGAATCTCTTATGTTCCCGAAGGAAGAGAAGTCTTCCCGGAGCTGAGTGTGGATGAAAACTTAAAGATGGGGGCTTATCTTCGTAAGGATAAGAAAGGGGTGAAGGAAGATTACGATCGTGTGATCAGTCACTTTCCCATTCTTTCCAAAAGGAAGAATCAATGGGCCGGCACCTTGAGCGGAGGGGAACAGCAGATGCTTGCCATCGGCAGGGCTTTGATGACCCGACCAAAACTGCTGATGCTGGATGAACCTTCCCTCGGACTCTCCCCTATTCTCGTCCAGGAAATCTTCGGGATCATCAAGACGATCAACGGAGAAGGGACAACCATCCTCCTCGTCGAGCAGAATGCAAAGATGGCGCTGAAGATCTCGGACTATGGTTTTGTTCTGGAGAATGGAAGGATTGTGGCTGCGAACACGCCTAATGTCCTTTTAGACGATGAAGATGTAAAAGAGTTCTACCTGGGTATTCGCTCCGAGGAATCGGCCAAAGGTTATCAACGCTGGAAAAGAAAGAAACGCTGGCGTTAAGAGTGACTAAAGTTTGATGTGTAATTTGAGAACCGCCCCTACGAATATCCGAATTTTCCCAAAAACCCATTCTTTTAGAATCACATCGTAATCCCTCAGTTATGGGTAATTATTGGTTATGGAGTTATTCCTTTTTCCCCGTAGCGTCGGCATTTATTGCCGACGGACTCCGCCCTCAATAAATGAGGGCGCTACATATATTATAAAAATCTCCCCCATAACTGAGGGATTACATCACATCCCACAATTTCATTTTAATTCTTCTATTTTTTTGATATCATCAATAACACAATAACAGTCAAGGCTTACCCTTCCAACTAGCCAATCAATTTAAAAAAGGAGGACGAAAGATGGTACATCGAACTTTAGTTTTCCTCTGGTCATTATTCTTTACCATTCTCTTAACAGTCATCCCTGTCTTGGGTCAACCCGTTCGGGGTTTGACCGACACCGAAATCCTCGTGGGTCAGTGGGGGCCCCAGACCGGACCAGCAGCTGCCTGGGGTGCGGTCGCCAGAGGCACAGGCCTATTCTTTAAAATCATTAACGAGGAAGGGGGGATTCACGGAAGGAAGATCAAATATTTTCTTCGTGATGACTCTTATCAGCCGGCAAAAACCAAAGCCATTGCTAAAGAGCTTGTAGACCAAATCGGTGTATTCGCTATCGTGGGAGGATTAGGCGTTGCAACAGGGATGACCGCAAGGGACTACTTGATGGAGAAAAAGGTCATCTGGTTCGGTCCTGTCTCCGGGGTTTATGAATGGATTCAGCCTTTTCAAAAATATTTATTTGCCATGTACCCCCTCTATGATGATGAGGCGTATAATTTAACAAGCTATCTTTATGAAAAATTGGGCTTCAAAAAGATCGCCATGTTCTATCAGAACGACGACTATGGAAAACAGGGTTTGATGGGGGTTGAGCGGTATCTCAAGGAGAAGAAGATCGATCTCGTTGCCAAGGTGTCAGCAGAAGTGACGGACAGAGATCTGAGCACCCATGCAATCAAACTCAAGAATTCTGGAGCAGATGCCGTCATCATGTGGACGATGCCCACCCACGCTGCATTGATTTTAGGTGAGACGACCAAAATCGGTTTTAAACCCCAGTGGGCCACCACCAATAGCCTCTCCGATTCTACGCTCATGATGCAGATCACGAAGGGTTTATGGGCTGGAATGATCAATTCTTTCGCTCCTGAATTACCCGATTCCAACCATCCCTTGATGGTAAAGTACCGTGAGTGGCATAAGAAGTTAGAACCTCAGGAGAGATGGGGGGTTTTTTATTATGTGGGAATCGCCTTTGCTGAACCCTTTGTTGAAGGGTTAAGGAGAGCAGGAAGGAATTTAACCACCGATAGCTGGGTCAAGGCCATGGAGACTCTGAAGGATTGGCAGGGAATCGGTCCACCCCTTACCTATAGTGCCATGGAAAGACAGGGAGGTAAACACGTATTCTATGCGAGAGTCCGGCCGGATGGAACCAATGAGAGGCTCACCGACTGGATCAGGATCACAAAATAGAAAGTGACTAAAATTGGAAGTGGCTAAAGTTGAAAGTGATTGAAATTCAAAGCCGATTTGAAATTTTCAATTGATGAACTCGTAAACCCCGTTAGAAATTCCAGCGGGGCATTAAACCCCGCCCTGCCTGCCGGCAGGCAGGCGGAATTATTCTGAAATGTAACCCCGCTGCAGCCGCCGGCCCAGTCTCCGCCCAAGAGGGGCTTCTGCCCCTGAGGGAGGGCCTCTGGCCCGGTGGGAGCAGCGGGGCATTATTTCTAACGGGGTAAACTTCATCGATCATCCGGAGATTCATGATGGGCCAGCCCAGGGCGTTTTATGAAAAACCCATTCTGGTAAAACACCAGGTGGGACTGTTCGATAAGTTTGGAAGGCTTCAGGCCATCTCTCCGATGACCCATATCGATGGATGGTCGGTCTCTGATCTTGTTGAAAAATATGGTTCCCCTCTCTTTGTCTTTTCCGAGCGGACGATGGTCCGCTGCTGCCGTGAGTTGAAAGAACTGCTCGCTTTACGCTATCCGAAGTTTCAATTAGCCTGGTCCTATAAGACGAACTATCTCGATGCCATTTGCAAAGTGTTTGACAGGGAAGGTTCCTGGGCTGAGGTCGTCTCTGAGTTTGAATTTGAAAAAGCCCTGCGCCTGGGGATTCCTCCCAGCCGGATCATCTTTAATGGGCCTTATAAGCCTGAATCGGCTCTCGAAAAGGGATTGAAGGAAGGAGTCCGTATCCACATCGATCACTTCGATGAACTTTCCCTGATGGAGAAGGTGGCCGATCGACTGAGAATAAGGCCGGAGGTGGGCATCCGGATCAATTTCTCCATCAGCTCTGTCCCGAGCTGGGATCGCTTCGGATTCAATCTCGAGAATGGACAGGCATGGACAGCTGTCAAACGGCTGGCCGTCAGTGGAAGATTGAGCCTTGCCGGGCTGCACTGTCACATCGGCACTTTTATCCTTGATCCCAATGCCTATCGGGAAGCAGCCTCACGAATGGTCGATTTTTCAAACCGTCTTCGAGATGAGATGGGCCTCTCGATCAAATGGATCGACCTGGGCGGAGGTTTCGCCTCCATCAATACGCTCCACTCCCAGTATCTTCCTGGGAATCAGGTCACCCCTTCCTTCAGTCAATATGTGGAGGCCATCGCAGAAGGGTTAGAACATCTCAATGGCCCTGCCTCCGGGCTTCCCATTCTGCTTCTCGAAACCGGAAGGGCGCTGATTGATGAGGCAGGATACCTGATCACTACCGTTCAGGCGAATAAACGGCTTTCAGACGGCCGCAGAGCGCTTGTCGTGGACACGGGGATCCATCACCTCGTCACCTCCAATTGGTATCGACACGAGGTCGTTCCTGCACAGGAATTCAACGGCACCTATGAACCTACCATGATCTGCGGTCCCCTCTGTATGAACCTCGATGTGATCCGTTCTAACCTCCTTTATCCTCCCGTAAAGACAGGAGATCGTCTTGTCATTAAAACGGTCGGCGCCTATAATGTCACCCAGTGGATGCAATTCATCACCCTGAGACCGAATGTGGTCATGATCTCCCGCAATGGCCAGTGCAATATCATTCGCCATCGGGAGACCCTGAACCATATTGTGGCTCTTGAAGAGGTTCCGCCTTGGATATAATGGGAGATCCTGATTTTACAAAGGAGGGGAGATGGGCGGGGTTTCTTGACTCGTTCCTTCTGAGCTATTCCCAGATAATCTTTTCCAGGGATAGGCGGGTTGGTGCGTTGATGTTTGCCGCCACGGCTCTCCACCCGGATCTCTTCATAGGGGGATTGATTGCTGTCCTGCTGGTCAATCTCTTCGCCCATTCCCTCCACTTCGGCAGGGAGGCGATCAGGATAGGAATGTTTGGTTATAATGGTCTTCTCGTCGGGCTCGCTTTCCCCTATTTTTTTAAGATTGACCTTCCCCTTTCTCTCGTCTTCGTCCTGGCCATCTTCACTACCACCTTAATCACGGCAGCCCTTCGCGCTGCCTTGGGCTATTACTTCAATCTCCCTGCCCTGACCATTCCTTTTTTGATCATCATCTACCTTGTCCTGGCCGCTTCCCCGGGCATCCAGGGAATGGCTTCCAATCTCAAAGAGGTGACGCCATCCGCGTTTGCTTTTTCCATTCCGGAGATTGTAACAGGATATTTTAAATCGCTCGGAGCCATTCTTTTCATGCCCGATATGATGAGCGGGGTCATCCTTTTTGCCGCCCTTCTCATCTTCAGCCGGATCGCCACGCTTCTCTCCTTCATCGGATTCGCCATCGCTCTGGTATTGATCCGCTGGGTCTTCAACTTCCCCGCAGAACATCTCTATCTCTCAGTGGGTTTCAACTTTATCCTCACCTCCATTGCCATAGGAGGAATCTGGTTTGTTCCACAAAAAACGTCCTTTCTCCTTGCCGGATCTTCTATTCTCTTATGTGCGCTCATCCTGGTGGGAAGCGCCAGACTCTTTTCATTCTTCGGTCTCCCGGCCTTGATCCTTCCTTTTAACCTGACCCTCCTCACCTTTCTTTACGGGATGCGTCAGAGGACATTGGATTTTCATCCCAAAACCGTTGACTTTGAATCCGGCACACCCGAATCGAATCTGGCTTATTATCAAACCCGGATCATCAGGTTTGGCTCCCATTTTAACCATCCGATTAGCCTTCCCTTCCTTGGAACATGGACCTGCAGCCAGGGACATTCGGGCCCCTTTACCCATCAGGCCTTCTGGGAGCATTCTTTCGACTTTGAAGTCCGGGACGGATCAGGGAGGCTGTATAAGAATGAAGGGCAAAGGATTTCCGACTATCTCTGCTACAAACTTCCTGTTCTGGCCTGTGCCGATGGACAGATTGCAAAGGTCGTGAATTACATTCCGGACAATCCCATTGGAGAACCAAACCCGAAGCAGAACTGGGGAAATCTGGTCATGATTCAGCATGAACCTTCCCTCTTCTCTATGGTATGTCATCTGGCCACAGGGTCTCCGAGATTCAGGGAGGGAGATTCTGTCAGGAGGGGAGATATTATCGGCCTCTGTGGAAACTCGGGGCGATCCTCCCTCCCCCATCTCCATTTCCAGCTTCAAAATACATCCCGTGTGGGTTCGCCTACCATCCATAGCGAATTTCACGAACTGATTCTGGAAGGGGAATCTCCTCTCCTTCAGAGTACTTATGTCCCCCGGAAAGGAGATCGGGTGCGCAATGTCCGAAGAGTCCAGGAGATTGCCGACCATTTCATCATTCCAATTGGCGAGAAAATCCAATTGGCCTGCCGGTTTGAAGATAAAGAATGGAAGGAGGAGGTCGAACCGTCTGTCGACCTCTTCGGCCATTTTAAACTCCTCTCCCTTACCAGAAAGGCCCTCCTCCATTTTGAAAATAAGAATAGCGTATTTGTCATTTACAATTTTGAAGGATGTCATGATTCAGCCCTCTTCGTCCTTTACGCCTCCGCCCCACGGGCGCCCTATGAATCTCCGGAGAACCTCACCTATGCCGATACGCTCCCCCTGAGGCATTTCTTTTCCCGGGGAAAGAGGGTTCTCTCCGATTTGCTTGCCCCGTTTTTCAACCGAAAAGGGTTGAGAATAGACTATCGCTGTGAGCGGAAAGGGAGCGATTTCATCATTTCTGGAAGTTCCATGGTGCAAAACCCCTCTAAAAATACCGCTCTTAAAACAAGGGCTATCTTTCGTGAAGGAAAGGGATGGGTCGGAGGCTATCTCATACTGAATGGAAAGAGGATGGAAGTCGTAAGACCCGGAAATGAAGACATTTTAAAATGAATCAGGAGGTGTCCAATGAGAAGACGAAGGTTCATCACATTCATGATACTTCTCCCCTTATTCGCCTTTCTCTCCAATGCCTCAGGCGAATCCATCTCCCAGATCTACCAGCAGTCCTACGATGAGGAGGGGAAAGGAAACTACATGGAGGCGATCTTCATTATGATGCGGGCCGAACGTTCGGAAGAGAAGAGTTACCTCTTCCATCTGCGCATGGGATGGCTCAATTATCTCGCCAAGAAATTCACGGATTCAGCCAGTGCCTACCAGAGGGCGGTGAGGTTGAATAAAGATTCGATCGAGGCGAGGCTGGGACTCATGCTTCCATTAATAACTCTGGGGAAATGGACCGATGCGGAAAAATTGGGAAAGGAGATCCTCCTTCTCGATAAGGCATCCTATCTGGCGAACAGCCGCCTGGCCTACATCTATTATAATATGAAATTGTACAAAGAGGCTGAAGCTTACTATCGAAAGATTTTGCAGTATTACCCCGGAGATATAGAGATGCAGGCAGGACTGGCATGGTCTCTGTTCAAACAGGATAAAAAGGGAGATGCGGAGAAAATCTTCTCAGAGATATTGCGGTATGCGCCGAATCATGTCACCGCCAATGTGGGAATGAAAATGGTCAAAGAGAAATGAGATGGCTGGCTGTTTGGGTCTATGGTTCATCCCGATCCTTTTGGTCCTGATGGGCTGTGCCGCATTGAAAACGACTGTCTACTACGATCGTGCCCTGAAAGCTTTTCAAGAACAGCGCTACGAAGAAGCCGAAGTTTACCTCCATTCCGCACTTGAACAGAATCCTCAGGATGAAAAATCACTCTCTCTTCAGGGATGGACCTACTTCAAAAGAGGTCAACTCGAAGAGGCAGAGAAATTTTTCGAAAAGGCAAACCGCGCCAATCCAGAAAATATTGGCGCCATAGAAGGTCTTGCCTGGATCCATTATACGAAGGGTCGAAATGAAACTTCGGAAGAGAAATTCAGGAAAATGATTCAATATGCGGAAAATCATCTCCGGAATCCATACTGGACAGAATATCCTTCGTCGGACCAGGAGTATATCCATTCCCTCCATTCCAATGCGAGTTACGGTCTGGGTTTGATTGCCAAAAGGACGGGGGGATGGCATCTGGCGCGGAAATATTTAGAAGAAGCAATCCATCAGCCCAACCAGTTTATTAATCCTGAAGAGATGAGGCCCGATCTTGCTGAAATCCTCTTTGGCCTGGCCGAATACGGGCCGGCTTTAATGCATTATCAAAAACTTCTCTCCGGGAGAGAGACCCACCCATTCCTTTTAAATCGTTATGCCTGGTGCCTGTATCATACAGGAAAGGTGGAGGAAGCAAAATCCCTCTTCCTCAAATCGAAGAACCTTTTTTCTTCCGATGCTGAATTTTATCGCGATTCAGCAACTCCTCAAAACACGACCGAAAAACTTCTGGCCAAGAGGATCGCTGAACCCTATTATGGATTGGCCCTGATTTATGCCAAAGAGAAAAACCTCCAGGAGGCGATAAAAGAACTCACCCTCGCCCTGAACATTTCTCCTTTTTTCCATCACCCGGAGGAAATTGTCACTGTTTTCAGTTCGTATTCTCAATGGCAGGAGAGGCTGAGACCTCATCTCATCGGGAGGCCTCTTCCTTGAAAAAATCAATCCTCGCGGAGTCGGATCGATTCCGTGGTCCACTGATTGACGCAGGCCCAGCATTCAATGCAGTCTTCAGGTTGGATGGGGCTTGATTTACCGGCCTCGATTTCATAGATCTCGCCGGGACAGATCTCAGCACAGTTTCCACACCCCTTACACTTCTCCGGATCGACGACGGGATACATCCTAAAAAAACAACAGTTGTATGGGGCAGAGTGTAAAAATTCCTTACTCTATGCGCTTTCCTCTTGCCACCATTAACCTTTCTTTAAAGAAAGGGCTGTCTCGGGCAGCCCTTTCCTCGATCTTTCATATCGTTTCCACGCTCTTTACTTCCGGGACCTGCTGTTTCAAAACCCTCTCCACTCCCATCTTCAGGGTCATCTGTGACATCGGACACCCTCCACAGGCTCCGGTCAGCCTCACCTTGACCACTCCATCCACTACATCAACCAATTCGATATCTCCTCCATCCGCCCTGAGGGCAGGTCGGATCATTTCCAACGCCTTCTCTACGTTCTCCTTCATCTCTTCTCACCTCCCCCCCTTCTGAACCTTCCTCATTATCTCAATGATTCATTCTTAAATTAATACTACTCCGACAATTCACAAAATCCCCCTTATTCCCCCTTTGCCAAACTAATCCTTACCCATAACCTGGGTTGCTGGACACAAGGGCGGAAGGAGGGAGA
>JASEIE010000173.1 GCA_030024065.1 Thermodesulfobacteriota bacterium | reverse complement strand
GGATGAAATCGGTCGTCTTGCAACTGAAGCAGACCGTATTTCCCGCCTTTGCCGTCTGGGGAAGTTCTCTTCCCGTGTCAATCAAAATATCCCAGAGTCTTCCGGCTTTTGAGATATCCCTCCAGCTCTTTATCTGAAACCTTCCCCCGTAGGCCCTGTCCACCAGCATGTGATCGGTGAGCATGAAGATATGGGACCTGGGTTCGTCATGTTCCCTGGTGAATCCGTGCGGCGTCATCAATTTGTCAAAGGTGGGGGATCGGCTTGTCGTGATTGACTTCTCGACCTTGGCCTTCGATTTCAGATTGATTGATATATAGGTCTGGTATTGAGAGGGATGACATTTCCCGCAAAGGGTTGATTCAAGATTCGTCAGAGGAAGCTTTTCAGGGTCTTTCAGGTGTTCGGTCAAGTTGCCATGGCATTTTGAACAGAGGAGGAAGGCATGCTTACTTCCCATCTTAAGGGATTTGATCTCCCCATGACACCCGTAACAGGTTGCTTCGTCCTTCGGGATCGTTTCCTTTTTGGAATGGGCAGAGGAGAGATAAACTATCAGGGAGAGAAGAGAGAAAGACAGAACCAGAAGGAATCCTTTTTTATACATTAAGGCCCTCCTTTCCGAGGATCAAGATCCTCTTGGGTCGTTCATCACAGGTGAAATGGATAGAAGGTTTTCGCCAAGAGGGAACTATTTCGGTCCCGTCAGCAGAATCACGATTGTCCATACAAAGAGGATGACCAGAAAAACGTAAAACTGTTTGATCAGTTTTGGATCCATTAAAGCTCCTTTTCTCCAGGGATTGGGTAGATTGCCTTTTTTATCAATATGGTGTATGAAAATTACATCTCTACGTTATCAGCCATTATGAAAAAATTTAAAGATTATTTCAAGAAGAAAAAGTGGAGATTCGGGCTGATCCTTTTTATATCAGTCATCCTTTTCTCCTTTAACTCTTATGCGGGATCGGTCAGAGATGTCATCCGGAACATCGAACAGGTTCAGTCGATTGCGCCTTCTTTTCAGTTTGCCGTTATCGGAGACAGTCGGGATGGAGAGAAGGTCTACACACAACTGATTCAGGCCATCCTTGAACGAAAACCCGATTTTATCATTCATCTGGGAGATATGATTGCCAAGCCCGACGAGAAGGAGTGGCGTCAATTTTTTGAAATCTCAAAATCGATCAGCCTCCCTTTTTTCCCGGTCGCAGGAAACCATGATGTTGGCACGACTCTTCTGGGAGAGGAAATGTATCGAAAACAGTTTCTTCTTCCGGAGAAAAGGACTTACTATGCCTTTCGGGCAGGAGGCTCGCTTTTCATCATCCTGGATTCGGAAAAAGGCAAGGGAAAGATTTCGGATGAGCAGCGGCAATGGCTCAGGGAAATTTTAGGATCATCAAGCCATGCCTTTAAATTGGTATTTCTCCATCGGCCCTTGTTTCTTCCTGCGGATAGTTTCAAAAAGGGAAGAGGGATGGATAAGTTCCCCTTCGATCGAGATCAACTCCATCAGCTTTTCGTGGAGGCGAAGGTAAACGCCGTTTTTGCGGGAGACGATCACCGGTATGATCGAAGAGAGAAGGATGGGATTCTATATATTATCTCCGGAGGGGGAGGCGCGCCCCTCCATCCGTTTAAAGAGAGAGGAGGATATTTTCATTATCTCTGGGTCTTTGTCCAGGCCGACAGGATCGAAGGGGAAGTCGTGGATCTGGAGGGGGAAGTCCGAGACCGGTTTGTGAACAAATAGAGGGAATTGAGAAATTAGCAATGATCAATTACCAATGACCAATGACTATTGATGAAGGAGGAAGAGTATGGGTTTGGGATTGGCTCTGATCGTAATGGGCTTGCTGATCTTCCTGGATAGGGCAGGGATGGATTATGGATTGAGAGAAGGATGGCCCTGGATGGTGATTGCCCTTGGAGTGGGAGGAATTTTACGAAACAGGAAGAGTTTTCCTGCCTGGACGACAGCGATTATCGGAATCTTCATCCTGGGGGCGAAGTATTATTCGATTCACATCTCATTTCCGGCAGTGATGAGGACCTACTTCCTCCCGGTCCTCCTCATCATCATAGGTCTCTTCTGGCTTTTAAGGTATAAAAAGGATTGATTCCAATTGTGGAATTCGGAGTGTGGATTGCGGAATAACTCTAATTCGGATTGTCGATTGCGGAATGCGGAGTAAACAATGATTTAAACCTATTTAATATTCCGAAATCCGCAATCCAAAATCGTTAGGCTGGGATGAGACCGGCAACGACCAGTAGTGTTAAATCTTCCTCTCCGATATTGGTCAACTCGTGAAATTGGCCAATGGGAATATGAATCGCATCTCCTGACTTCACCTCACACACCTCATCACCCACTTGCATACGGCCAATGCCTTTCTGTATGATGTAGATCTCCTCCATGGGGTCCACATGGCCCAGGAGTGTATTGCCAGGAGGCACTGAGGCATGAGCCAGGAACATCATGGTTTGTAAATGGCGAGTGTCCAGGATCATATGGGCAATGCCTCCCCCATGTGCTCGGTAACGGGTGGCCCTTACTTCGGGATGGTCTAAATTGTGTCGGATCATTGGCCAGTTCCTTCCTAAAACTCGATTTCATGGTTTTTCACTTCCAAATAAATTCTTCATCCGCATCAAAAGACTCATATCTCCTATAGCCGTATATTTCCCTTCCATAAAGGCTTGTTGTCCATCCATCTCTCTATTTGCAATGGCCAACCAGACTTCGGATGGCGTTTTAATGGTGAGGGCAGGGGAATCCACCCTTCCTTCATTATATATGCATCTTCCATTTTCAATCGAGAAAAACCAAATTCCCGGTTGTTTACCGGTCACCTCAAATTGAATCGTTGCCTTGAGGTCTCCGGCAGCCTCTGAATTAAAAGTTGCGGCCATCCCCCTGAGAAGGAGTCGGATATCTTCTGTTCCTCCCTCCTGGGGCTTGCCCTGAGCAATCCCATGAAGATGGCTATCCCACCATAGATTGGCCATTTCAGCTAACTCATCGGGTGTGATAAGAGGTCTTTGAATTTGAGCCTCTGTTTCCTTTGAGACCTTTCCATCTCTGACGGCCTCAGTCCCTGCACGGTAGACTGATTGAAGAATATCCTGAATCCTCTCTTTCAGACCTTCTTGTTTCAGTAGCTCCGCAGCAGGCATCATGATCTCCCCAACAAGAGGGACTTGTCCACTCTGCTCTATATGGCGGAAGATATGTCGGAGACCATCGAAATGTGAAATTTCAGGGAAGCCACAAGTGGAAATAAGAACCATCTTTCGTTTCACTTCATATCGCTGGGGGTGTCGGTAAGTCTCTCCGGTCTTAATCAGATGGGGGTCAAGGAGAGGAAGAAGCCTTTCCTGAAAGGCCTTTACCCGAGAGGTCATATTGTAATTATAGAGGGGTGTGGCATACACAATAATGTCACAACCCTTAACCTTTTCCAAAAGCTCCGGCATATCATCCTTAAACACACACACTCCCGGAGTTTTTGCCCAGCAGGTGTAACATCCTACACATGAATGGACGTCCTTTTCTTTCAAATAGATCGTTTCGGTTTCAACCCCCTGGCTCTGAGCTCCTTTTAGAAATTCCTGGAGAAGGATCTCCGTATTACTTGCCTTTGGTCGCGGACTCCCTTGGATGGCTAAGATCTTCATCTTTTTTTCTCCTTTTTGGGTCAATCCTTCATTCTTCTCTTTCACAGGAGGGTGAAAAAGGCTACTCATTTTCATGAGAAGATTGATATCTCCCTTCATTTCATAAAGCCCATCCATCAGGGACCGTGCTGGATCGATCTCCCGGCGGGCAATTTTCAGCCAGAGGTCAGCAGGGGAGATAATGGTTAGGGTAGGAGAAAGAGCCTCGCCTTCTTGGGCTGTACATTGGCCTTCTCCAATGGATAAGACCATCTTTCCTCCTCCTTCCCCAGTGAGATTGAATTGAATCTCTGCCTTAATATCTCCGGCAGCTTCAGGATTAAAACCCATGGGCATCTGCATGATGAGTTCTTTGCCTGTATCCGGCAGAAGAGAGGGGTCGATTGGTTGAGAGGCGAATTGTCGTTTCAGGTAATACTTCGGATAAATTCTGACAACTGGAAGGCCGATTCCTAAAATAATGAGTAACGGAACAAAAATTGAAAATAGAGGTTTCCCTTGCCCCAGCCAACCTGAAAGGAAATTGATGAAGAAGATTACGCTCCAGAAATAGGTGAGGTGGAGATTAATCGTTCGAAATTGCGGGGTATTCCAGACCCGCTCTGGAGCCATCTGCTTGGCAATGGCATAGGTGAAGGGATCGTGGCCGAAGAGTTGAGGGATCAAGGTTGTCAGAAAAAGGACGAAGTAGAGAAGGGCAGTGGAATGATCGACGAATAAGGAAGAAAGATGAGCAGGTGTCAAATAAATCCATGCCGTCCCAAAGCCAAGAAATCCCAGAAAGGCCTTTTCCAGGTAGGTTGTATGTCCGATCAATCGTTTCGAGAGAATGAATTGAATCCCTGCGAGGATCAGACCTGCAATCGTAGCCACTTTCGCCTGCCCCCAAGTGGGTTCACCGACTCGTGCTACAACTTTAAAAACGATCACTGGGATGAAGGACGTAATAAAAAGGATGGTTTTGATTTTTAGTCTCATGGGCTGGAAGCTTCATTGACCCCTCATGGAATTTAATTTTTCAAGGATGGATTGGGCTTCTTGGATGATCTCTTCGATGACCTCCTTCACGCTCTTTATCTCATCGACCAGTCCCACGCACTGACCGCAGGGAATAATGGCACCTTCAATATCCCCCTCCTGATAAGCCTGCTTGCTCATCTGTCCGCTGATGAGGGTCATCAGTTCTTCGAGTGAAGCTCCCCTTTCTTCCATCGACAGTGTCTCTTCAGCCGCTTTATTCCGGATCACTCTTGCCGCATTTAGAATGGAACGCTGGATGATCATCGTATCCGTTTCTTTTGCCTGGATGAACCGTTGCTTGACCTTGAGATCGGCAGGGCATTCTTGAGTGGCAACAAATCGTGTCCCCATCAACACTCCCTCAGCGCCCAGAGCAAGGGCAGATAGAAATCCTCTGGCGTCAGCAATTCCCCCTCCGGCAATGATGGGAATGCGAAGCGATCGGGCTGCAATCGGAATGAGGACCAGGGAAGTCACATCGTCCATCCCTGGATGTCCTCCGCATTCGAATCCAACAATCGTGACCGCATCTGCGCCAATCTTTTCTGCCCTTTTTGCAAATCGGACCGATGGAACTTTGTGGATGAGTTTTATTCCCACCTCCTTCAGTTTCTGGATGAAAGGTTCAGGGCTTCTTCCCGATGTCTCCACGACGGGAACCCTCTCATTGATGAGGATCTGAAGAATCTCTTCGGTTCGATCACCCGTTGTCAATTCCGGTAGCATGGAGAGGTTTACGCCGAAAGGTTTCTTCGTCATCTCTTTCATCCTGCGGATCTCGGTTTTCAGGGATTCCTGATCCGGAAAGGAGAGGCTGGAGATGATTCCCAATCCTCCTGCCTCTGATACGGCAGAGGCTAACTGGGCAGTGGCCAGCCACTGGAGCCCACCCTGAATGATTGGATATTGGATGCCGAGGAGCTGGGTCAATCGTGTTTTAAACATGTAACTTCCTCCTTGTTTCTCTCTTCAGTCGCCACCGGGAATTATATATTAAAAAGAGATTTAGTCAAATTACTAATCAATCCATAATTGTATGGACACTTCTGTTCATTTAAGCCGTTTGTGCTGAGCTTGTCGAAGCATGAACGGCGTGGCTGCGCACCCTTCGACAAGCTCAGGGTGAACGGTGAAAGCCCCACTGAACAGTATACAGTATTAGGGTTATGGAAGATTTTCGGAAGAATATGTCTTCTCAATTATGGACTGATTATTAAGATGGTGGCCTTTAAATAATTGACTTTAAATAATTCTTGTAGTTTGAAGTCGAATGTGGTAACTATTCATAAAACCTTTATGATTCTGGAAGAGGAGGCAAAAAGATGGGTCTCTATAAGGTGATCTTCTTGGGGCTGACGGTGGCCGGGCCGGAAGAGGAGGCTCGTTTAATCCAGGGACTTCAAAAGAAATTCAATCTCACCCCCGAAAAAGCCGAGAGCTTGCTCCAGAGGGTTCCTGTTGTAATCAAGAAGGGGATATCGAAGGAAGAGATGGAGAGGTATGTGAAAGCCTTTGAGGAGATCGGTGGAAGGGTGAGGGTGGAAGAGGAACCGACCCTTGAGTTTTCTAAAATCTCCTCGGAGCCTGTACCACCACCGAGACCAAAACCGGAAACGAAGCCCTACACAGGCCCCACAGTCATTTGTCCTCAATGTGGATTTGAACAACCTGAAAGCGATGATTGCGCAAGGTGTGGGATCGTTATTTCAAAATATAGAGAATATGAGCAGATGGCACGTTCCATTGAAGGCCAGGTTCGAGAGATTTCGTCAGAAGAGAAAACCTCCCCATGGGAGAGCGGGGAGGGATTCTTCTGGGCCTATATGAGAACGACAAGGGAGGCCCTTTTCTCTCCGACAAAGTTCTTCAGAAAAGTAGCTAAGGGCCAAGGATACTGGTCTCCCCTCATCTACGGGGTCATCTCAGGGATCATCGGGTTCGGGGTATCGTTACTCTATCAATGGTTTCTTTTCTCCCAGTTCATTCCTCCCCAGATCCATGCCCTCATCCCTTTCAACCTATTGCTTGCCATCTCTCTGATTGGAATACCCTTGATGGTGTCCTCCTCCATTGTAATAGGGGGTGGCGTGACACACCTCTGCCTCATGGTCGTCGGTGGAAATAAGAGTGGATTTCAAGCAACTTTTCGTGCCATCTCTTATTCCTTTAGTGCTCATCTCTTCGATGTTGTGCCATTTATCGGGAGCTTCATCGGGTCCGTTTATATGATCGTTCTTTTCATCATTGGTGTGAGAGAGGGCCATGGCATCTCCACGGGAAAAGCGGCTCTGGCCGTTCTTCTTCCAGCCATTGTGATGGTGGCGCTTATCATCCTGGCTATCCTCATCCCATTTTTTATGGGATCGATGCGGTTCTTTGGCGGAGTGGGAGTTTAGATTCGAATGGTCGGAGGCTATGGTTTCGATCGAAAGGGGACATTGAGAGCCCCTTTTTGTTTTTGGAGGGGAGTCTGATGAAGATTGCTGTCAAGGGAATGCCTCGACGCTCCTTCCTTATTGCCCTGGGATTGCTGATCCTCATGCTCTTTACTTTTAGATGGCGGGCCATCTGGTGGCCTTTCATCTTCCGTCCGAAGAAAGGAGTGATTCCATCCAGACCCAACCCCTTCATGGAGGGCCAAAAGATCCGGGTGAGCATGGTTCACGGAAGGGACGTGGAGAAGATGGTGAGAAGAGCAATCGATCTCATCGGGGGAATAGAGAGGCTCGATGTCCTCGGCAAATCGGTTCTCCTCAAACCAAACATCCTGGATGGTTCACCTCCTCCGGTGACGACCAACCCGCAGGTGGTGAAGGCGGTTGTAAAAATCCTTTACGAATCCGGAGCCCGTCACGTCCTCATCGGTGATATGTCCGCTTTTTTTAAACTTCCCACCCGGAAAAACATGGAACTTACCTTTATGAAGATGATCGCTGAGGAAACCGAGGCAGAACTGGTTCCCTTTGATGAGGGAGGATGGGTCTCCATTGATCTCCCTCAAGGGCAGTTTCTCAAAAGTGTCTATGTGACCGAAACGCATCTCCAGGTTGACCGGATCATCAACCTTCCGGTGATTAAAACCCATGGATCAGCCACTTACAGTATTGCATTGAAAAACTTCGTTGGTGCGACCCATTTCAGGCACAGGCCCTATCTGGTCGATCGTTCCCATTGGGAAGAGGTGATTGCGGAATTGAACCTCGCCTATACGCCTGATCTCAACATCATCGATGGAACGAGATTGATGGTAGAGGGAGGACCCTGGGCCGGCAGGGCAATCGATGCCAACCTCATCATTGCGACCGGAGATCGTATTGCCGCTGATGTCATTGGTTTGGGAGTATTGAAACACTATTCTGATCTGCCACAGATCAGGGGGGTCGATGTCTGGGAGCAGAGGCAGGTGAAAAGGGCAATCGAACTGGGGTTGGGGATAAAAGGGAAGGAGGAGATCGAACTTCTGGAGATGGACCTGGATCCTACCATTCCTGGCTTTAGAAGTGTGATGAGGACGGTAAAGAAGGCTGTCTTCGGAGTAGAGGAATGAATCGTCAGTTCGGAGTTCGGGGTTCGGAGCCAAAGATTAAAAGATGGGAAGGAAAGAGAAAAAGGTAAAAGCAAGGGGGAGAGCTCTCACGGCAGAGGAGATTCTTCGGTTGATGGAAGACGAAGACCGACCTCTGCTTTTAAGAGAAATTCTCCAGCGCTTCGGGTTGGGAAAGGAAGAAAGGAGGACGCTTCGAGAGCGATTAAGGGATTTGTCAGAGGAAGGGAAGGTCGTCAAAATTCGGGGGAACCGTTAC
>JASEIE010000172.1 GCA_030024065.1 Thermodesulfobacteriota bacterium | reverse complement strand
ATAAGAGGGTAGATTCGGGTCTCCTGACCCGAAACATCTTGCATTGGAAAAAGAACCGCTCAATTTAGGTATCAGTTTGAATTCTTGAATAAAAATCGCAAAGAATCAAGGGGTTTTTTCGCTGTGGGTTACAGAAAGAGGTTGATTCTTCCATCGATTCGTGTTAATGGAAAAAGCCTAAGAATGAGAAAGAGTGGTCTATAAAATGGATGAGAAAAGTGTCCTTCCAAAGAGACCGCTGGGAAAGACCGGAGAACAAGTCTCGATCCTGGGTCTGGGTGGCGAAGGACTGTTAAGAACCTATGACTGGGAAGACGAGGCAGTGACCCTCATTGGCCGGGCCCTCGATCTTGGAATGACTTACTTTGAATCGGCCCGGGCCTATGGGAACAGTGAACTTTATTACGGAATGGCCCTTCAGGAAAGACGGAGGGATATCTTCCTCGCCGGCAAATCGCAAGAACGGACCGGGGATGGAGCGTTAAAGCATCTTGAGGTCACCCTCAAAAATATGAAGACCGATTTTCTCGACCTCTGGATGGTACACGATTTGAGGTCACCTAAAGACCTCGAACAGATCTTCGCCCCGAAGGGGGCAATCAAAGCCTTTGAAGCGGCCAAACGGAATAAATTGATTCGGTTTATGGGAGTCTCCGGACATAGAAATCCAACCATTCTTTCACGAGCCATCGATCTCTTCCCATTCGATGTCGTGCTCATGCCCATCAATCCAGCGGAACCTCACTACTGGTCTTTTCTCGAAGAAGTCCTGCCCAAAGCAGTAAATAAAGGGATGGGAATCCTGGGGATGAAGACCCTTTCCAGGGGGGTCTGTGCCAGGATCTTTGGAGTCGAATCGATAGAAGTCTTTCTCCGCTTCGCTTTGACCCAACCCATTTCAGCCACTGTGGTGGGCTGTGACACCATCGAACAACTTGAGATGAATGTCAGGATAGTCCAATCCTTTCAGCCAATGCCCCAGCAGGAACAGGATCTCCTTGTCAATAAGGTCAAGTCTTATTCCCGTGAACTGATGTATTATAAATTATAACCTTCTTCCTCCATCCGTTAAGAAACTTCGGTTTGAACCTCGTGGGATTATAAGGTCTTAAGCATCTCTTCAGCCGCATCTCTGAGGTCGCTATCACTGGTGGTCATCGCCAGGATATCCAGTTTCGCCTTGAAACCCTGTTTCTCCATCGGTGTTCTGGCCTCATAAAGAACCTTCATGGCATGGACTGCCTCCAACACCTTATCCGGATCGGAGTAATCTAAAAGAAGGGAAAGCGTTCTCCAATCATCGGGCAATCCATACTGATTTAAAAAATTTTTGACCGCTTCGTCAAACTGATCTGTTCCATGGGTGCGGTCGATCTCCTCTCGAGCCTTTTGATGTTTCTTCGTCCCTTTCTTTCCCATAAAGAGTCTATCCGCCTCCTTTCGATACTTCTTCATCACCCACTCAGATCGACGAGACCTCTCGCGCTCTCCGGAAGGCTCCTTGGGAGCATGGGGACTCCGGTCTTTTCGCCGATCAATCTCCCTCCATGAAATCTTTTCCTTCTCATCTTCGTCGCTATACCGGACCACTTTTTCTCCCTATCTACTCTGTTTTTTGCGCCTCCGGACTCTTTCTTTCCACCCCCTGAGGAGAGAAGATCAGAGTGACCACCTCCCCTGACTTTCCAAATCTCTCCACTTTCCTTCCGCTGAAGATCATATCGAGGCCGCCTGCATTTCCAATCATCAGTTCGATCCGGTTCACCGCCTGATAGGAGCTTCCTTCTCCGGGTTTGAAAAGAGCCTCCTTCTGGGGCTGGCCATTGACCTGAATCCGCACCCATGTCTCCTCGACTGCCTTGAGCTCAAGCGAGAAAGGTCTCTCTTCGGTGACAGAGGAGACTCCCGATGTTTGAGTGTTCGGGATAATGGGAAGGGTTTCTTTGGCCTCCGGTTTGACTGAAGTGGGTTGCGCAGGGGGCCTGGAAAGATACGGATGCAGAAAATAGGAAACGACCAGGGTGATGGCGATGACTCCGGCAACCGTCCAGATCTGTGTTCGATTCCATAAAGCCCTCCTTTCGGGCCTGGGTTCCGAACGGATGATCGGCTCCCTCTTCAAAAAACGCTCATAACGGAGAAGGACGTCATGAGGATCTATCCTGATATATTTTGCATAGGCCGAAAGGAATCCTCTGACATAGATGGGAGAGGGAAGAAGATCATATCGATCCTCTTCAATGGCTTTGAGAAGATGTTCTCTCACTCTCGTATTTTTTGCCAGCTCTCTCAGGGAGATCTTTTTCATCTCCCTCTCTCCCTTAAGATATTCCCCTAAGGGCTCCCTTTCTTCCATTGAATGATTACCTCCCGAGAGACGGATAACCCAACTCATTGAGGGCACGTGGGTTCCGGGTCCAATCTCTCTCCACATTCACCCACAATTCCAGAAAAACCCTCCTCTCCAGGAAAGCCTCGATCTCCTTTCGTGCCGTCTCCCCGATCTTCTTCAACTTCTGACCGCCCTTCCCGATGAGGATCTTTCTTTGAGAATCCTTTTCGACATGGATCGTCCCTTGAATGACAATGAGGTTCTTCTCAGGATGTTCTTTAAACGATTCGATGGTCACAGCGCACGAATGGGGGATCTCCTGGTAGGTGTGGTGGATCACCTTCTCCCGGATGATCTCGGAAACGACAAACCTCTCGGTCTGGTCAGTGATCATATCTTCCGGATAGTAGGGCAG
The DNA here is from genome assembly GCA_030024065.1 of Thermodesulfobacteriota bacterium. The sequence continues at coordinate 5,764 of JASEIE010000172.1, read as the reverse complement.
GGATTCGGGAAGGGACTTCAGAATCTCTTTGAGTAAGATATCCACGCCTTCGCCCGTTACCGCTGAAACAGGAATGATTTTCTCGAAGGGATAAAGTCCCTGATATTGATCCATCATGGGAAGGAGTCTCTCCTTCCTGATCAAATCGATCTTATTGATCACCAGAAAGGGAAGCCCCCTGCTTCCTTTAAGGGATTCAACCATCTTCCGGTCCTCTTTCACAAGAGGGGACGAAGCTTCGATGATAAAGAGGAGGATGTCCGCATCGCGGCCTGAGGCAATGGCTGTTCGCACCATCCGGCTGTTCAATTCGGAGCCGCCTTCATTGATGCCGGGCGTGTCGAGAAAAATCAACTGACCTCCCTCGACATTCTTGATGCCGAGGATTCGATTCCGTGTCGTCTGTGGCCTTTCAGTGACGATGGCAATCTTCTCTCCAAGGATCCGGTTGAAGAGGGTTGATTTTCCAACATTGGGCCTTCCAACGACAGAGATATAACCGGATTTAAAAGCTCCCATGGTCTTACGATTGCAGATTGTAGATTGCGGATTTCGGAATTAACATGTCATTCCCATGGAAAAGGGGATCCAGACGCTGTCCCTGCGAAAGCAGGGAACTGTATTAAGAATATAGATTCCCCGCATCAAGTGCGGGGCAGGCTCTGCCTTCGCCTGCCTACCGCAGGCGGGCAGGAATGACCCCTATTCTGATGGGGATGAAGTGCAATCGTTGAGGGATAGAATAACTTTCTGGCTTATAGAGGTATTTCACAAAAACTCCCCATTCAAACTGAGAAAACGTTAAATATTATACGAAAAAGGCGGCGTTTGTCAACGAAGGTCTAAGGCTTGTTTGATGGCGGACAGGGCGTTCGATCCGCACCAGTCCCTCTGGCCGACGACCATGCCCTCCATCAACCCTTCCCGATTGATGAGGAAAGCAGTAGGAACCATCTTCACCCCAAATTTCCGTGCAATCTGTTCTTTCCTGTCCAGAAGGACAGGAAGAGTAATCTCCTGATCTTTAACGACGCTTTTCACCCTTTTCTCTCTTTCACCATCAATCGCAATGGTTAAGAGCTTCAATTCACCTCTGTAACGTTTATAAAATCTTTCCAGAAGATCGATATCCTCTTTACAGGCCATGCACCAGGATGCCCAGAAAAAGAGCAGAAGGGGCTTCCCTTTATATTCGTTTAAGGAGACCGGATTTCCATTCAAATCCCTCAGAGAGAACGTAGGGGGCTCCTTCTTCTCCTGAAACCTCTGCACTCCAAAGGATTCCCAGGCAGAAGTCTCCTGGAGTGAAGATGGAGAATCTTTTGCCATAAGAGCTTGGGTAAACCCCGTTAGAAATTCCAGCGAGCCTTCGCCGCGCCGAAGTTGCTCCGGCCACGCAGGCGGGGCATTAAACCCCGCCGGAATTATTCTGGAATGTAACCCCGCTGAAGAGCAGCGGGCCATTATTGCTAACGGGGTAAAGGGAATGGCAGCTCCCGAGATGATGAGCAATAAAATACAGGTGCCTCTCATGTTCCCTCCGAAAGTGGCCCTGAGAAAACCCTAAAATATAATTGAAGGCCCGTCAATATCTCCTTGAAAAACAATCTGAGAAATGATAAGGTGACCTATAATGAGGGTGAAGGTTTTAGCCTATGGGTTTTAATCTGCCTGTCAGGAGTCTGCCATTGTGCAGCATGGTAGGATGAAGTCCATACCATGAAGGAGGGTTTTATGGCCGGAGTGAATAAGGTGATTCTCATCGGCAACCTGGGTGCGGACCCGGAGGTCAAATATTTAAGCAATGGAACCATGGTCGCAAATTTTCGAATGGCGACAACCGAAAATCGACCCAACCGGTCCGGAGAGAGAGTGGCGATCACCGAATGGCATCGGATCGTGGCCTTCGGCAAACTGGCAGAAATCTGCCAAAAATTTCTGAACAAGGGGAAACAGGTCTATATTGAAGGTCGGATCCGAACCCGCTCATGGGAAGATAAGGAAGGAACCCGGAAATATACCACAGAGATCATCGCCTTCCAGATGCAGATGCTGGGAGCGCCCGGTGCACCTGCTGAGGCTTCTGTTTCTGAGAAAGAGCTTGATATTGACCAGGCAGGGAGCTTCCCACCGGACGATGATGTCCCCTTCTGATTTCGGAATGCAGATTGCGGAGTGCGGAATCAAATTCTGAAACTTCCATTCCGAATTCCGCATTCCGAATTCCGCATTTCAAAAGAGATACCGCCTCATGCTCACATTGAGGAGGAGGCCGATTCCGATCAAGACGGAGAGGAGAAAAGATCCTCCGTAGCTGAGCAGGGGAAGAGGAATTCCCACCACCGGCATCAATCCCATTACCATGGTGATATTGATAAAGACGTGCCAGAAGAACATAGCCACTATACCGAAGGAAAGAATGGCACCGAACCGGTCCTTTGATTCGACGGCGATGCGAAGGCCCCATAGAATCAGTATCAGATAGAGGCCTACCACGACGAGACTTCCGGCCAGTCCCCACTCCTCTCCGAAGGCGGAGAAGATGAAATCGGTATGTTGCTCGGGCAGAAACCCAAGTTTGCATTGTGAACCCTTCATAAACCCTTTTCCGATGATCCCGCCCGATCCGACAGCGATCTTCGATTGAATGAGGTGATAGCCGGCGCCCAGAGGGTCTAAGTCCGGGTTGAAGAAGGTGATGATCCGCTTCTTCTGATAATCTTTGAGGAATCTCCATGCGAGCGGAAGGATGGAGGTTCCGATCACCGTAAGGGTGATCAGGGACGACCATCGAATCTTAACAAAGACGAGGACCGACAGGAACACCAGAAGAAGAATGATGGCTGTTCCCAGATCGGGCTGTTTCAGAATGAGAACCATTGGGACGAAAAGGAAAAGAAAGGGGAAGGCGAGTTGGCGCAGTGAATAACCTTCCCGGCCTGGAGGTCTCTGAAAAAACTTGGCCAGGGCCATGATGAGGGAGATCTTAACAAATTCCGAGGGCTGAAAAGAGAAGGGGCCCACTTTGACCCATCGCTGGGCGCCTGAGGTAATGATGCCGTAACCCAAAACGAGTATTAAAAGGACTACGGCGATCGTATAAGCAATATAGGCGATATCTGTATAGTAACGGTATTCCACAAAGGCAATGATCGACATCACTCCCAGACCGATGGCCAGCCAGAGGATCTGTTTCAGGTAGAGGGGAGCGCCAACCGTTTCCCCATTCGAAGTGGCGCTGTAAAGGTTGAGAATGCCAATCGAGGCGATGAGCAGGACAATCCCTAATAAGGTATAGTCGAAATGGATGAAAAGGCGTCGATCAATCATAGATGGAATCCGCCGATGCCTCTGCCATCTTCGCGGGAGAAGAGGTTTCAAGATTGAAATACGCTTCGATTACCCTTCTGGCGATCGGGGCTGCCACTGCTCCGCCATAACCGCCATGCTCAACGAGGACGGCGATGGCAATCTGAGGGTCTTCAACAGGGGCATAGGTGACGAACCAGGCATGATCCCGAAATTTCAAAGGCATCCGGTTCATATCCCCCTTCTTGAAGTCCTGAGCCATTCGGATGACCTGGGCTGTCCCTGTCTTTCCCGCCACGTTCACCTGTTTTAATGCGCAGCCCCCTCCTGTTCCCCGTGGTTCATTGACCGCGCCCATCAGGGCCTCTTGAATCAACCGGAGCGTCTTTTCGGAAATATCCGCCCTCCCTGTTTCAACAGGAGGATACTCTTTCAATTTAACCCCGTAAATATTCTCCACCCTCTCCACCACCTGAGGAAGATAGAGTGTGCCCCCATTGGCGATGGCTGAAATGAGGATAAGGAGCTGGAGGGGAGTGGTGTTCAAGTATCCCTGACCCACGGCAAGGGAAAGGGTCTCCCCACTATACCATGAAACCCCAAACCGTTTCTTCTTCCACGAGGTGGAGGGAACAATTCCTGGCTTCTCATGTGGCAAGGAAATCCCTGTCTTTTTTCCCAGACCCAATTCACCCGCATAATGGGCAATGGCATCCACCCCCACTTTCAATCCTACCTGATAGAAGTAGGTGTCACAGGATTCGACAATGGCCCGGTAAAGGTTGACCGTTCCATGTCCCCCCTCTTTCCAGCACCGGAAATCCCGGTTTCCGTAAGGAAAGACACCTGTACAGGCAATCTGTGTGTTCGGGGTGATCGCCCCTGTTTCAAGACCCGCGATCGCCGTGACGATTTTAAACACCGAACCCGGAGGATACTGGCCTTGAATCCCTTTGTTCTGGAGAGGATGGAAAGGATGGGCCGTCAGACCTCTCCATTCTTCGAGTGTGATGTTTCGTGCAAAGATCGAAGGGTCGAACGAGGGTTTGCTCACCATGGCAAGGAGGCGTCCTGTTCTGGGATCCATAGCGATCAAAGCTCCATTCTTGTCCTGATAGGCTTCTTCAGCCACCTTCTGGAGATCGAAGTCGATGGTCAGAATGAGATTGTTTCCAGGAAAGGACTGAACGCTCCGGAGGGGTTTGATCTCCCTTCCCAGGGCATCCACTTCGATCTGACGGCCTCCATCGATCCCTCTGAGCTCGGTCTCCCACTGATATTCCACTCCGTATTTTCCTGTCATGGAGCCCATTCGATAAGTCCCATATTTCGCCTGTTTCAGCTCATTTTCGTCAACCTCTCCGAGGTAGCCGATGAGATGGGAGGCCAGATCGGCATAATGATAAGACCTCCTGGGCCTGACATCCACAACGAGACCCGGGAAATGAACCCTGTTCGATTCGAGGAGGGCAAGTCCGCTCCAGTCGATATCCGATTTCATCTTGATGGGTTTGAAGGCAGGTCGCCGTTTGAGGCTCTTCATTTTCTCGTTGATTTCGTCCTGAGAGAGGCAGAGCATTTCGCCGACCTTCTCCAGTACTTCCGGATTCGCCTTGATGTCTTCGGGGACAAGATAGACCTCGAAGGAAGGCCGGTTATGGGCCAGGATCCTTCCCTTCCGATCCATTAACATTCCCCGGTCAGCAGGCTGCTCGCGAATCCGGATGCGGTTATTTTCAGACAATCTTCGAAGTTCGCTTCCTCTGATTACCTGAAGGTACCAGAGATAGACGATGATCAGAAGAAAGGCCACCACAATAAATGCCTTAAAGTATTTATACCTCTCTTTGAAATCTTCCATCCTCTGGGTATTCAGTTCCATCATGGCCTATCCCTTCCTTCCCGCTTCTATCCCGGGATGGGCAAATAAAAGAGACGACCCCTTTCTGAAAAGATGGAAGAAGACCGGTGAAACCAGCGCGGTGATGAGAGACTGAGGGAGGAAAAAATTGAAGAAGAGAGGATAAAGGTTCCGGAGATGCTCCGGATTGAGGGCTTTGAGAAGAAGCATCAGGGAAAGGCCTTCGGATAGGGCAAAGAGGAAGACGAAAAGGGCCTGGGATGGAGAGCTTTCAAGATAGATGCGGTCCTTGAAAAATTGTGCTCCGTAAAAGAGAAGAAGCCTGGAAAAGGTAAAAAGGCCGAACCCGTTTCCGGAGAAGAGGTCCAGGGAGTAACCCAGGAAGAAGGCCAGTATTCCCCCGGAGACAGGAGGGTACGAAAGGCCTAAATAGAGAGTGAGAATCATGACGATGTCGGGTCTGATCCTCCTGATGGGAAGAAAAGTCAGCCATGTCGTCTGGAGGGTCAAGAAAAGAATTCCCAAAAAGAGAGGAAAAAGAATTCGCTTCATTTTGTCTCCTTAACCTTCCTTACATTCTCCTCCTGATTGACT